>CAILMU010000062.1 GCA_903835325.1 uncultured Microcaldota archaeon
CAGCTTTTTCCTGAAGATGTAGATGCCGGCCAGCAATCCTATGGCTAGGATGATGCCTGTCCAGCCGAGATCCGGATACGTGCATATCGACGGCGGCTGCTCAGGTGTGACGGGGGGCGGTTGCGCTCTCTGCAGGACATTCACCGTGAGATATCCATGGCCCACCTGCCTTCCGTTCTCGAAGATATCCACGCCGACAGGGTATTCGCCTGCGCTCAGGTACGGGGGCGCGCTCACGGTGAATTTGATGTCGAAAGGCTTGCTGTTGTCGCATCCGCTGGAGTAGCCCAGGAAGGTTATCATGTACAGGTTAGGGCCTGTCGCTTGCGCCGATAGGTTGGTGATGCATGTGTTGTTCGCGAGATTCAGGATTTCAAGGGTGGAGTTGAGGTCCTGACCCTGTTTTACCTCGATGGTCTTGTTCTCCACCTCGATTTCCGGCCTGGTGATGTTGAGCATGACGGTCGCGACGCTCGATACCAGGATGCTGGAATTGTATTTGCCTATGCAGCGGAGCATGGCGGTGGTCGAGCCCGTGTAATCGAGTATCTCGGCAGGGGTCATGTCGATTTTTATCGTGCCATGGGCCGTCGCGTTCTCGGGGATGCTGGTCGAATCGAGCTGGACGGTGGCGTATTTCGCGAAATCCCCGATGATGGAGCATTCGAGATCAGAGATGCCGCGGTTCGCGCTGACTGTGAAATCCGCGCTGCCCTGCCCAGGGTAGAGGACATCGACATGGATATCAGGCGGAGACATGAGGAAATTAAGGCCGGCCTGCGGCGGTGGAACAATCAAGTAGTAAGGGGTCTGCGTTCCTCCGCCTCCGCGCTGGATCGGCGGCGGGGGTGGCGGAGGCTTCGGAGGCGGCGGGGTCGGCGGAACCGGCGGGGATGGCATCGGTGACACGATGAAGAAATAATAATCCTCCTTGTCAGGGACCAGGAATTCGAAATCGATATTAGAGCCGTTGTATCCGGGCCGGCTCTGTATTATTTCTATGAACAGAGGCTCCACGGCCGTGCCGTTGTCGAATTTCAGGATGGCCATCCGGATATCCGGGGAAAGCGTTATGTATGGGCATGAGAACGAATGGTTGAACATGTAGCATGTGGTCCACGAGAATGGCAGGAATGTGCCGCTCGGGCTTTCCTCGGTCGAGGAATAATTCAGCCCTGAGAAGGCGGTGAAGTTGCTGAAGACCCCTCCTTCTGCGAAATCCGCAGCTGTCGGGGAGAATACATAGGTGGAATTCGGGGAAACCGGCAGGCGCGTCAGCATGATGGTGAAGTTCGCGAATTGCGAATAGGAGCCATTTGGGTTGTTCAGGTACACGCTTGCGTTCGGGACGCTTTGGAAAGAGACAGGCAGGTTGGGGTTCGGGACCGCCGCGCCGTTCAAATTTCCGACGATTGCGGCCCAGTAATGCGCCTGCGCGGTGCTGTTGATGGATAGATCCGTGATGTTGCCCCCGATGGTCTGGGTCCCGTTCAAGGAAAATGAGGCGGATGCCGCTAAGAGCAGGATTGCCACTAGGGTATGCCACAATTTCATGAAGGAAGAATAAGTTTAACTAATAAAAAGCTTTCTGAAAAAAGGGTGGGAAAAAGATTAAGAAAAATTAAGAAAAAATTGGGAAAAAATGAAAAAATTGCCATCCTATGGGACCATCACTTCTTTTTCTTCTTCATCACGAAGAAGAGCGCCGCCGCCGCCACGACGATTATCACGGCAAGAATCGCGCCGATGATCAGCAGTATCGGAAGGCTGGATGGCGCCTCAAGAGGCACGACGGCGGATGCCTTTTTCTGCAGGAATCCGGCACGCGCGCCGTAATCGAGGCTCACGGTGACGTTTCTGTTTGCCGCGAGATCCTTGTCGCTCAGATCGAGCGGGAACTCCTCGACATACATCGAGGTCGCACCGAGCTCCCTTGTCCCGCCTCCTGCGATTGAAGTCGGCTGGCCGGAGAGGACAAGGCTCAGTTTGGCATCCACGTACGCTTTCTCGGCCCCGTTGTTGCGGATGGTCACGAGCAGCTGCTTCTTGTCTTTGTCGTACTTAGCCGTTTGGATGGATACGTTGGATTTGTCTATGTATTCGATTGTAGCCAGAGGGCCTTCTTTTGTGGTGAAGGACTCCAGCGAATTCTTCGATGCCCCGTATTTGACTATCACCACGGCTGTGACGTTGCCCTCGGGGATGGTGGAGATGTCGAAACCATATTCGCTCCCCCCAGTTTCGCCCCTCTGGACCATCACCGGTTCGGCTGCTGCCGGGAAGATCTTCACGTCCTGCCCGTCAACCTTGACCCTCACTTCCATGGTGTAGTAGGAGAGGCCGTCGCCCTTGTTGTCGACGCTCACCATGATCTTGTTGTTCGCCTTGTTGTAAGCTACGTCGCTTATCTCCATCACCGGGATGTATGCCGGCATGTAGAAGAGGTCGAGGTTCAGGATGCCGTTGCCGGAACCAGGTATCACCTGGGCGAATTTGACCACGATGCCGAAGGTCAGGTTCAGCCCCTCGGCCTGCAGATCGTTCTTCATCCGCTCGCGCATGTCATAGAGAGGCACGACCAGCTGGTTGCTGATCAGCATGATGGATTTCAGGTCGCCTGCCCTGACCTCTGATTTAATGAAGTCGGAAGTGACTGGAGGGATGAGCTGGCCCACGAGAAGCACGGGCTGGTTCCCGGAGCACATGCTGTCTTCGAGGAATGTGCCGTCCACCGCGACGACGGTGGTTAACCCGAACTCTTTCATGGTCTTATTCACGATTAGGACGTTGTCCTGGAACTTGTCATCGCCTGTCCCGATGAACTCTGGGTTGGTGGAAGAGACCGCATCTTTGACCTGCTTGTCGACATAACCGTAGATGATTACGCGTTTGCCCTGGACTATCTGCTTGATTTCATCGGCGTTGTCCTTGTTCGAGAGTATGACGTAGGATTTGCTGAGGGCGGCATATGGAAGGACAGAGACCGCGCTGTCGGAATAGGCAGAATCGACGATTATGAAGCTGCTGGCCCCGGAACGCTTGGCTAGGTCGAGGTTGGTGGCCCCGCCGTCCGCGGACATGTACATCTCCACGGTGTTGTTCTTCGCTTCCAGGGTGTTCTGGAGGAACGTGCTCTGCGGCTGCGATACCGACTGTATGAGAAGGATATCTTTTCCCGAGCCGGCCTTTCCTGCGAAAAGGTCTGGGTCGGCGCCTGTGCTCGGCATGAATTTGACCGGCATCCCTTTGACATTGGCATAGAATACCCCTGAAAGGACATCGCGGCCGTCATTCGAGTTTATGGCGACAAAATTCTCTGCGAATGCG
>CAILMU010000063.1 GCA_903835325.1 uncultured Microcaldota archaeon
AAAATCAGCGACACCGTTTAAATCCGTTAATTCGACCTTAGCGATTAATTGATTGCTATCTTGTATGGCTGGAGTAGATTGTTGATTGCATGAAGTGATAGTCATTCCTGTCGCCAGTATCCAGGCAATGGGGGGCAAATTCAATAGATTAGTTTTTTGTGTATTTTTTGACGCTTCTTCGTAGACTGGTCTTAGTGACTTGAATTCATTTCTCATTCTTCCTGAGAAATCACTACTCGATACCTGCTTCCCCCAATGCATATGACGCCCCCCACTTTCTATGAGTGGCATTTTATGTTATTTACAATATAATAAAAATCGCTATCTTTCCCGGTCGATGCGTGGTATTCGAAATCGACAAACAGGAAATCAATCGTTTCCATTGTAAATTCATGCTTGACTTCAGTCTTATTCTCCGATTCCTTGAATATATCTAATGTCTTCGATCCGGTTTCGTTATTAAAAACCAGGGTGATATTCTCCGTATAATACCCGTCAGAATCTTTGGTCTTCAAGTCTTTGTCATCCATCGCTCTCGTATACGAATAATCTAGCTCGTCTGAAGCAACATCCTCTTCTGGAGGCAGATATTGGAAAACAGCGAATTCTCTCGCCGTCGTATTCCATAATGACTTTTTATAGATTAACCGATATCCATTCGTTCCATTCGGGTATTCTGTGAAGTAATTGAAATTATCATAATATTCGGAATCATTCGAAATCTGCCAGCCTTTGGGGAAACTGACATCGCATTCTGTATTCCCGTGGAAATTCAATACAGTCGAATTTAGATACGCCGGCGCATACTGGATTGTGAAACCGCCATTAGTATCATTGATCACCGGAATCGAGTAAATGTACCAAGAAGAGATATGAAGGCCTAACGCGATGCTTCCGAATATGAAGATCAGAATTAAAAAAAGAAACAGCAGGCCAATCATTGTTATCAGCCCAGCAATGAAATATTGTACAATCTCCTTTAGCGAGGGTCGGTATAACCTCAGGAATAATGTTGAAAGAATATAAACAAAAAACAGGTCAATGACAAGAATCAATAAATCTGCCATCGGCTTGAGAACATCAATCTTCAAAAAAGAAAAACCCCATACTAAAAAACCCAAGAACATCATTGCGGAAATGACAACGAAGAAGGAATACAATATCTGCACTAATTTCGGCATGCGAATTTTGGTTTTATTGAACCTTCGAACTATCCAGACATTGAATGCTGCGAAAACTGCAAGGAAAGAAAGATACAGCACGATTCCCAACGCATCCCAGACAAAAACTGAAATGACTTTTTGAGGGGCCAATTTTAAGGCCAAAGACACGGTTTCTGGACTTTCATTATATGTCAAAAAGATACCCATGATTCCCGCTAATACGCCTGTAAACAAAATCAGCGCCAACGTCCTGGGAAGGGTCGCCTCCTTTATCCTGTCATCGAAAAAATGTTCGACTTTCTTGTGAAACGATTCCAAGGCAGCTACCAAAACATTACCCCTAATACGAATAGATTCATTTTGATTATTGGCTCCGATCTCATTCAGTCGCCTTAAGCACAACGCTCTCCTCGACCGAATTCACCGAAGAGATGGGCATCATGAACTTCTTGTCGAAAATCGTCTGTATGATCAGCTTGCCCTTCCGAGCATCCACCCCGACGACTTTCCCTAAATATGTCCCGTTCTCTGAAATGACCTCTTTCCCCTCTATCTTCATCTCGACCAATACCTGCCTCCTGTACCAGTCTATGGTCCAGGATGCGAAATAGCCGAGAACAAGCGCAATCGCTATCGTCCCAAGGAACATCCCGAAATCGACATATGGCTGGCTCGTATTCGCGATCCACATGCACCCCACATAGACTACCAGGGTAGCAAGGAAAGCCGCCACGGTGTATGTCATATACCGGGTGATGCTGTACCTTTTCTTCTCAAGAACGGCATCGATGCTTTTGCCTATCATCAGCAATATCGCACCGACGAAGAATATCCAGATGACGCTCCCTATCACCATCGCGACTATCTTGTCGCCGGAAAGATCCAATGCCCGCGAATTCTGGAACGTCTGGTAGCCGACAAGCAGCCCGATACAGAATATCGAGAGCGCGCCGAGGTAGCTTATCCAGGTGGAACGCTCGAAAGAGAAACGGAAATCTCGGATGACGCTGCTTATCGCATCATCCATATTGGAAATCCTGAAAAGCAGGAACAATCCGATTATTATCCCGACAGGCTCGAAACCTAGCTTGAAGTAGCTGGCAAGGGAAAACAGCAATATGAGGACAGCAGGGATCCCTATTATTATCCTGGCGAAATACGGGTCCTTTAGCTTCTCCAAAATGACGAAATATGTCTTCTCCAGCTCCTGCGCCTGCTTGATATACACTATTTTGGATGAATCTATCTTTATCCTTGATTTGATTATCGGGACCAATTCTTCGTCAGACGCCCCATCAGAAACTAAAATGCATGAAGTGGGGTTCAGCTCTTCGACAACCCGGTCGAGCTGGCTGCTCACATTGCGGTCTGCCTTATATCCTAGGTTCTTGTCCCCGGTCAGGGTCACGACCTCGGCCGCATTTCCTTCTTTGCGCATCTGGTCGAGTAATTTAACCGCATAGAATATGGCATTGGAGTCAGGATCCTCCGGATCGGCAAGGGAAAGCGCTGTCGCTCCCTCCAGGTTCCTCTCCCTTCCTATGAGGGGTCCAGTGACTTTCGCCTTCTCGAAAAGGTCGTTGTCCCGGTCTACGCACAGCACAAGTATTGGCTTCTTCATCGATGGTCCCTAATGATAAGTGCTTCTTCGCTAATTTAAAAACCTTTCTTCAGGCCATACCATCGTAGCTCCGCCCTCATCGTTTATTTTATAAATACATCTCCTTAACATCTCTCCATAATTCTCTCATTTATCACGAGGTAAAACAATGAGCGAGAAGAAACTAGTCCTTCCCGGCGAGCATGTATCGAGCTACGAGGAGGCAGAGCCCGGCGAGAACACATATGCGGACAACGACGAGGTGTACTCAGCCGCCCTAGGCGAGAACTCCATCCAGGAAGGCAAATCCGTCGTCAAAGTGAAGAACAGGGTGTTGGAGCAGCCGCATGTCGGCATGGAAGTCTACGCTGTGGTCTTCAAGTCGAGCCCTAACAACGCCAAATGCGACTGCATGACGGCGAGCGAAGTGGAAGGCGAGGGGCGCGGAGTTGTTTTCAGCGCTGCATTGCCTGTCACAGAGGTCCGCCGCGGATATGTCGATGATTTGCGCAACGAGGTCAAGATAGGCGATATCATAAAGGCCAAGGTCAACAAGAAGTCGCAAAGCGGGATGGAGCTATCCATTTTCGGCTCGCGCTACGGCTGCGTCAAGGTCTTCTGCCCCAAATGCAGGGACGAGATGGAGCAGGTCAGCGAAGGCATATTCGTATCCAAGTGCGGATGGAAGGAGCGCAGGAAGGTCCCGCATGAAGGCCCTGAGACAGAGCCTCCGAAAGAGGAACGGGGCTATGGCCGCGGCCCGCCGAGGGAAGGATTCCGTTCCGAAGGGCCGAGATACGGCCGGCCTCGCAGGGAAGGCGGATTCAGCTCAGAAGGCAGGCCGCAAAGGAGATTCCCGCCAAGATCAGGCCCGCCGAGGGGCAGGACAAACGATCGCTACCAAAGGGGTATTTAGATGGAGATAAAGGCTATTTTAGACGAGAAGAACGCCCTGGAACTGGATTTCGGGGATGTGGACCAGTCGCTGGTCCAGCTGCTTGCGGAAAAACTCAATTCCGAGAAGGATGTCGAGTTCGCGGCCTGCAAGGTCGACCATCCTATCCTGGGCTCTCCCAGATTGCTTGTCCGGATGAAGAAAGGCGACCCCAAGAAGCTCGTCCTCTCGAAACTGGAAGAGATACGGAAAGAGGTTGTGGATTTCAAGGACAAATTCGTAGCCATGGCCAAGTGATTCAACGTGGATATCGAACAAATCCGCAAATTTGCCAAGGAGAAGACCAGCCTGCTGCTCCTTTTCGGCACTTTGGCATTATTCCTCATCACGAACACTGTTTTCCGGGACAACCCTTCATTGAGCTTCGTCCCGATACTTTTCGGCATCCTAATTTTCATCGAAATCGTGGCATTGGTCGGCCTGGAAGTCAAGGAAGGCGCCCATGAGCACGGATGGACGCACGAGATAGTCGACACGGTCGTAGCTTTGCTTGTCGCGGTCGTCATCTGGTACGGCGCATCGTTCCTATTGAACACCAGCGCGCCGATTTCTGGGGTGGTTTCCTGCAGCATGCTCCCGAACCTGCAACGCGGTGATTTCATTATCGTCCAGGGCGCGTCTCCGAATGCGTATCATATCAACATGACCAAAGACGAGCTCGCTGCGTTGAATTCGCCTGCTCAGATAACTTACGGCGGGGGGCAGAACATGACGATTCCCGGTTCTATATTCGTCTATTGCAATTCCAAGATGAGCGGCGATGTCTGCCAATCTTTCCTGGACGCCCCCGAGAACATATCAGAGAGAATCGGCCCGTTCACCTATCACTATGGCAAATGCCCGATGTCTTTTTCCAGCGGCCAGGCCGGCTACCAGCCTTGCGTGGAATCTATAACGTTCCACGGAACAGACTACAAGACGAATTTCTCGAATGACGTAATCGTATACCAGCCGAACAAAGGCGACTACTACGCTTTGGTAGGGGATATCGTTCACCGGGCGATGTTCTCGATAAACGTCGGCAACCAGACCTATTATCTTACACGGGGGGACAACAACCCAATTCTCGACGTCCAGGCTTACGAATACACCAATTCGCTTGCCAACCACCCGGTTCCGGCGAGCAACGTCAGGGGAAAAGTAATCTTCAGGATACCTATCCTCGGCTATTTCAAACTGTTCATAATGGGCTATTTCCAGGAGGACCCGCAGTGCAAGACGCAATTGAGTTTCGACCATTTCTGATTGTGTGGTAAAAAAGTATTGATTAAGAAAGCAATCCCTCATCCTTCATCGTATATGCGCAAGGAAGCCAGATTAAGAGATATCCTAGCCACGAGGCCGGCCGATGCGAAAAAACGCATCTACTCGGTTTTCGAAGGCCAGGATTGCCTGAAATGCGGAAAATGCTGCAGGAAAGATACAGCGCAACCGTTCAGGCTGTCTTTCCTGGCAAACGACCCGGCCCTCTCTACGGTCCGCAAGAAAATATCAGAGGCAGCGACCGGAAGGAAGGTGGCATTCTCAGGCATCAGGGACAATGCGGTGATAGTGAGGTCGTCCGGCCCTAATTGCGTTTTTGTGGACGGGCAGACGAACAGATGCGATATCTATTCGGAGAGGCCCATCACGTGCAAGGCCTTCCCTTTCACTGCCGTGGAAAGCAAGACCGTCGTTTTCTCCACGCTTTGCCCTCCAATCCTCGAGCTCCAGAAAAGGGATATCCATTTCCTGTATATGTCGGATATCACCCTGCCTTTGGGAGATGCGCTCATGGCGATGCACGATTATCCGATGGATATCCAGGCGGGGATAGTGAATCTTGTCCGGCACGGCACGCCCTTGGATGCGGAGCTCGTGACAATCAAGTTCCTCGCGAACTGCCTTCTGGGCCTGGCGGATATGCTGAAAGCCTCCAAGGAAGTTCTTCCAGAGCCGCTCGTGGTCGGGTTGGATGAGTCTAGGAAGGAAGGCGTCTTCCCGATTTGGTGAATCCTTTAAAAAAGAAAAATCTCATCCGTAAGGATTCATTGATCCAATTTCAAGAATATCCCATCCATGTATTTTCCCTTATGGAGAACCCACCCGGGAAAAACCGCGAATTCTTTGAATCCAAGCTTTCTATAGAGGTTATACGCAGGTTTGTTCGTCTCAAGGACGGATAAATAGATGTTTTTCGGTTTTGGCTTGAAGAAAACTTCCGTGAGTCCCGCATTCGTCCTAAGGAGCGCTTCGCCGAGCCCGATGCCCCTGTATGCTTTGGCCAATGCCAAACCGAGATTGATATTGTTTCTTCCCTTCCATCTCTCCCGGCTGGCTTCGCTGGTTCCTGCGAGTTTTCCCTCGACTCTGGCCACAAGCAAATACCCGTTCTTTCTCTCTTGTTTGGAAATCCAATCCTTTTTCCATGCCGCTTCATCTTTCAAAGAGACATGAGAATCCACCAATATCAGCGCGCCCTCGTCAACGAGGGCGTTGATGAAAGAATTCAGCTCGCGCACGCTGTCATCCTTGCCTATGAAGGAGATCGCGGCGATGCGCCCGTCCTTCAGCTTGACTCTTTTCGGGAGCTTTTCCATCGCGATCCCCATATCATCCGTAATGCCCGCCGAATTCGCGGGTCATCAATTCCTTCAATTTCGAGCGCAGCCTGATTTTATCCTTTCCAGGGAGCTTGATTTTATCCAGCTTCTTGTCCCACTCCGCAAGGGCGCTCACGACCCTGCTGAACGTCCTTTCGCTGTCGCTGTAATGCGCATAATTCAAAAGCGCCTCAAGCGCATAGTGCGACTCGGATTTCCCGAGCGATTCTATTATCGCGGCCCTGAGCATGTGGTTCGCTTCGCTCTCCATCGTGCTGAGATAAGTGAAATGGTATGTCAATAATTTCGCTGCATCGTCGCTGCCGCGCAGCTTCCCCAACAGCCCGATAAGCTCGCTCAATCCTTCGATGGAGGTGTTGTAGTTGAATATCGCCCGGTACACATTCACCCTCAGCTGAGCAGGGTCGAGGGCAGGGTTCTTCTGCTTGAAGAACTCGTAGTTGTGCATCATCCGTATCTCCGAGCTGTGGGCGAGGCTCTCATGTATCATGTATATCACGAGCTGGCGGATGGTCTCGCTCCCGGAATTGTATATCGAGACTATCTTCTCGAGCGCCGCATCCTTGGCTTCCTCGCTGACCGCGACAGGATAGAACTTTATCTCGAAGAGGGATTTCTCTATCTCTTTGACCGTGTTCGATATGTCCGCACCAGGGGGCGCCATCTGCTCCTGAAGCCTTGTCGCCTTCTCATCCACCGGCGCCTCGTTCAGTTTCGCCCTGGCTATGTCGGTCGCATCCATCTTCGGTTTGCTCTGCGTCTTGATATCCGTTTTCTTCGCAGCTTCATTGTCTTTCAAAGTGACCACCGTTCTTCACATGATTCTTTCACAGGTTCTCGATGCTCTCATAGCTCAGCATCGTCCTTGCATCGGCGATTGTCTTCTGCTTCCTCAACCTCTGCACGACTATCTCGTTGAGCTCATCTATCGAACTGACCCTCGCCTTGAATATGATATCGAAATCCCCGGTTATCATGGCTGTCTCGATGACATGCGGTATGGAGGCGATTTGCTCCAGCATCTCCTTCTGGTCCACGCCAGGAACCGTCTTCACCATGACATAAACGACCAGAGGCCTGCCGAGCTTGGCGTAATCGAGCCGGATGGTGTAGGCCCTTATCACGCCAAGCCCACGCAGTTTCCTCAGGCGGTTATGCACCGTTGTCATGGGTATGCTGGTCTTCCTTGCCAATTTCTGTTCTGAGAGCTTAGCGTCTTGCTTGAGCTCCTCGATCAGCATGAAGTCTTTCTCGTCGAGTTCGACTGGAATGTTCTGCGGAATCAGCATCTATGGAGTAAATGCTCCATAATATTTATATATTTAACTGAATTCTTGATTAATATGCTTGAATTTGGATTATTGTTAGCATCTTGCGCACTTCACGCAGCAAAAAATCAAAAAAAAACGGCATCGTTATATCTTTTTCTCATTATCCCATTTACTATGTCAACAGCACGCTACAATGAATTCGGCCATGCGATGAGGCAGTTGGAGGCAGCCCAGAAAAAGCGTTCGGCTGTCTTGAGGGACACTGTGGCTTTAGGCAAGCGCCAGCCATTTGCCGGGGTACCCCTGCTAGTGGCAGACATCAAACCTGAAGAGATGGAAGAGATAGGTGCCAAGATGGCGCAGGTGGACGAACTGAAAGAAAAAGCCAGGCTCCATAAAGACAAAGAATATGCCGACCCGAAATTCCATGATATGGATGCTCAGAAAATCCTCGACAGCATTCCCCCGGAGAAACTCGCCATCTACCTGGAAGAGAAAGGCAGGTTCAAGGACGCGGCCGCGGCGCTTGTCTTGGCTGCAGGAAATATGCAGGATGACAATCCGGAAGATGCCGCCTGCCTATTCGAGAAAGCCGCGATGGACCATGCATTATCCAGGGGTCTAGGCGCCGCAGGAGAATCATTGGCCAAAGCCATCGCATTAAGCCCCAAAGAAGCCGACCAGATCAACGGGAGGGTGGCTTCGCTTGTCAAAGGATACGTGAATCTTCTACTGGATGACAAGAGGAAAGATTTCGGCTACGAGGATTACGACCCGTTCGATCCCACGATAACCATCATTTCGATAAAGCATCTGGAATTCGCAGCCAAACTCGTGGAGAAATCGAACCCGCAGGAGGCATCGGATATGCTTGTATGGGCCGGCAATCTGGAATACCACTGGTGCTTGTCGCCGACGCCTGATTCCAAACGGTTGTACGATGAGGCGGCCCGGCTGATAGAAAACACCAACCCTGTGAAAGCCGCAGAGATAAGGAATATTTCATTAAACCAGGTAAATCTGATGGGCTTCTGACAGCTGACGGCATAATAATCCTTTTTCTTCTTTTCCTTCCATTACGTTTGCATGGCAGAAGAGATACTGTTCGCTACATCCAACAAGAACAAGTTCAGCGAAGCGTCCGAAGTGATTGAGCGCGAAATGATGAAAAAAAAGGAAAACGAGCGCCCTATCACCCTCAAACATTTCCCTTTTTCGCACGACGAGATACGCTCGGATTCATTGGAGGAAATCGCGCGCGAGGCGGTAGAGGCGGTCTATCTTCAATGCAAAGCGCCTGTCTTCGTGGAGGATTCGGGGATTTTCATAGACTCGCTAAACGGTTTTCCAGGAACATTCTCGGGATGGGTACAGAAAAAGATAGGGAATGAAGGCATATTGAGGCTTCTGGCAAACGAGGGGAATCGGGAAGCGCATTTCGAGGCCTGCATCGCATATCACGACGGGAAAACGATCCATGCATTCCACGGCAAGTGCCCGGGAACGATAGCCGGCTCCATCCGCGGATCCTCCGGCTTCGCCTACGACCATATATTCATCCCAAAAGGCAATTCTCAGACGTTCGCTGAAAGCATAGCCTTAAAAAACAAAATATCTCATAGATATCTCGCGCTTCTAGAATTCTCAAAATATTTAGTCCTTCGCCAGAAGGAATAGGAGCAACATCGTCGTCTTAGGGTCCAGCGATGGGCCGTATCTAACTAAGGCCCGATGACCAGTCAAGAAAAAAATCGGTGTTGTAATGGCAAGATTGCACTCAAGGAAGAAAGGGAAGGCCGGAACCAAAAGGCCGAAGAGCAGGACGCTGCCGGAATGGCTGTCTGTCGACAAGCCGGAGATCCAGGAGCTCATCCTGAAGATGAACCGCGAAGGTGTCAGCCAGAGCAAGATAGGGCTTTACCTGCGCGACCAGAAAGGCATTCCGAATATCCGCAGCGTGCTCGGCCTGTCTCTCTCAGCGTTTTTAGCCAAAGAGAAGGCGCTTCCGGAATACCCGGAGGACATGCTGACCCTCATCAGGAAGGCCGTCCATCTCAGAGGGCACATGAAGAACTCGAAGAAGGACGTCCATAACAAGGTCAAACTCGGCCACATCGAATCAAAGATAATGAGGCTGGCCAAATACTACAGCCGCAAAGGCAGGATACCCTCGAACTGGAAATACGATGTCGAGCAGGTGTCTCTCTTAGTGAAGTGATATTCATGGCAGGCAAGAAACTGAAAGTCGTTGACAAATGGAAATCGAAGAAATGGTACACGGTCAGGGCCCCGGCTATATTCGATGCCAAAGAGCTCTGCGAGGTGGTCGCAGCCGATGACAAGCTGCTCACGAACCGCATCGTGAAGAAGAGCCTGATGGAGCTTGGGATAGGCGGCTCATCGCAGATGGCGATGTTCACCACCATGCTGTTCAGGATAAAGCATGTGAAAGGCGCCGATGCCTCGACCATCCTGATAGGCCATGAGATATCGCCATCCTTCATCAAGACATTCGCCCGGCGAGGCAAGTCCCTCATCCACGAGGTCGTGGAGGACAAGACGAAAGACGGCGAGACATTGCGCCTGAAGCTCATCTCGGTGACAGGGGCGAGGGTCAGCTGGAACACCAAGAAGAACATCCGCAAGATAATGGTCGATGAGACCAGGAAGGCCATAACGGATGCCAACTTCGACGAAATCATCCAGGATGTGCTCTACGGCAGGTTCTCGGCGAAACTCTTCAACCAATTGAAGACAATAACCAAGATGAGGCGCGTCGAAGTCCGGAAATCGCAGAGAGGGGAAATCTTCAAGTGATGGCCCTAAAAACCCTTTTTCTTATTATTTCCTTTTTATTCTCGATCAGCCTATCGGTGATATCCCTATGATGCCCGGCGGAATGGATCCCAAGAAAATGGAGGCGATGATGCGCCAGATGGGCATCAAGCAGCAGAACATAGACGCCAAATCAGTGATAATCGAGACCGGGACAGGTCGGCTCATCATAGACGACCCTGAAGTCGTGCAGATAACCATGCAGGGCCAGAAGTCATTCCAGATATCCGGCAACGTTCGCGAGGAATCCTCAGGCGATGATATCAAGATGGTCATGGAGCAGACCGGGTGCTCAGAGGAGCAGGCCAAAGACGCTTTAGAGAAAAGCAAGGGCGATATCGCAGAAGCTATCGTTTTCCTGACAGAAGGGAAAGAATAAAAACTTTGATTGCAAGTTCCCAGCATGGCAATTAGGCGCGAGGTACTGCTAATCGTTGTGCTATTGCTCATCGTGATAGCTCTCGTCAAGATAATCGAGTTCTTCCAGGTCGACGTGGTGCAGGGCGATGCGGCCAAATTCGTGCTTGAGGATCTGCGCACGAAATACCCTGGCGCGGATACCGAAATCATGTCTATAACGCCGATGGTGAACGAGAGGGGCGGGCATTATTTCGAGGTGAAGGCCAAAGTCACGCAGGACCCGAATTCGCCATGCCCGTTGCGTTCTCATATATTCTACGACTATCCGACGCAGAATTTCGTGCCTGCGCTCCCTGAAGTGATAACCGACAACTGCCAGGTGTGCCTGGAGGGCCAGGGGATATGCACGATAGCTTTCCCAGAAGAGGCGATAATCGCTTCGCACACCCTATCCGGGACAGCGGCTGTGAATGCTTTTGTACAATCCACGCCGGGCATCTTCCCGAAAGTGACCGAAGGGGTCGATACCTGGGTCGTGACCTGGGATTCTGAAGGCTCAGACCACTATTACATCGTGGAAGTCAAGAGGAACGGCGTGATAAGCAGGGCTGAGCGCATAGACAAGGCGTCTCTCGGGAACCCCAACGGCATAAGCGGAAACATAACGACCGGCTGAAGGATATGATGGACGCCTAGTGAGCGGACCGTTCATTCGACCGATATTTCCCCTTTTTCACTATCCATTTCTATTTTCCTTTCAATAAAATGCGAAATGATATACGCGTTCGTCCTGAGGTGCTCGGTGATTTCGCTCGTCTGATAAGAAGTTTTGCCTTCCGCGAGCGCCCCGTATATCAAAAGCTGGTCGGCAAGATGCCTGTCCACATCCCCTTTCTCGATTTTGATGGCATCCAAGGCTTCCTGGGCGACCGTCTCTGCCCGTTTTCCCTTTTCTCCTAGCGAATAGCTCCCGTTAAGCCCTTTCCAGGCGGTGACGGCATTCCCGATGGATAGCGCCTCGTCTTTCCGGATGAAGATATCGCGTTCGATGCCATTCTGGACGAAAATCTTCTTCTCCCGTATCGCCACGCCTTCCGGCAAGCCACTGCATCGGATTATGGCGCGTATCTGCTCTTCATGAGGCCAATCAACCACCCCTGAAAGCGAAGATGGCGCGGTTTCGAGCTCCAAAACCCCTCCCCCGCGAGGATAATAACCGACGCGTACGAGCTTGGATGTCATTTTCGCTCCCATCCCGCTTATCGCCGGGATGAAGACGCGCTCGAAATAGTCGGCGCTGGGGGATTTCATGACGTGGGTCCCCCCGGTTATCCGGATTTCGCTAGGTTTCGTTGCTTTCAGGAGGATGGGCAGTATCGTCTGGGCTACAAGCGTCACCGAACCGGCTGTCCCGATATCGAAATCGTATTTCCCTCCTACGATAGGTCCGGGCTCGAAGTCAAGCTCTGTGCTCCCTATCTCGGCGTGTTCCAGCCTCCCCCGGCAGATGTTCCGGACTGATTTGCAGGCCATGAGGTGCTGGGGCTGGAGCCCAGGGTTCGGCCGCCCTGCCCTTATCTTGGTTATCCGGACGGGTTTTTGGGTTATCGCCGAGAGGGTGAGCGAAGTGCGGATGATTTGTCCTCCGCCTTCGCCATAGGAACCGTCTATCTCAATCATAGCACTACACCTGTACGAAAGCAATCAAAAATACGTAGTTATCTATAAAATAGGTTTGAAGCGCTCGCGCTGGAGAACGAAGATGAGCAGAAATAGGCCAGCGGTTTTACCCGCTGGCAAGGCGACCAGTTATCCTCCCATGCACTAAAAAAGAGCGTGAGTTATGCTAGTCTTAGATTCACAAAATATATAAATGTTCGCCAATCTGTGGCAAAACATCCCATAGCATGATTATGTGCCGGTTCCGTGGCGCATTTTCATCATATATGTCATGGAATCCTGCTCCTTCCCCTATGTCTATCCATCGCGAATGCCCCTTTTAAGAATTTGTATCCAAATAGGAATCATGAATAAAAGCGATACCAGGAAAGATCCGAAGTCTCCTGCTCCATCAGAAAGGAAATCCACGCCGTCGATGTTCAAGGGGAGCGCAGTCATGCCGTCCCAGCAGATAACCAAGATAAGCCCGAAGGAGTTCATTGACGAAGTGAAGGGCGCCATCCCGGGCTGGGATAAGGAGATGGCCGGCCTTCTTGCATTGCCGAAAGAGATATACCGCCAGTCGGAGTCCGGCGAGGTGTCGTACTCGGAGAGCAAGTCGTTCGGCATGGGCGGGGCTTTCAACGGTTTAGGCGCGGAGGAGGGGGGCAGGCCCGCGAGCGATTACGGAATCTACTTCACAGAGACATCGC
>CAILMU010000064.1 GCA_903835325.1 uncultured Microcaldota archaeon
ATAATCCCGAACAGGGGTGGAAGAACATGAAGAAAATCTTGATAATAGAGGATGAAGTGGATGTGGCGAGCACATTGAAGATGTATCTAGAGGGAGCCGGCTACCAGGCGGAATTCACGCTGGATGCGATGAAAGGCGTATCAATGGCCACGGATTTCGATCTCGTCCTCCTGGACCTGATAATGCCCGTCGTGTCCGGCCGTGCGGTGCTGAAGGAGATGAAGGCGAAGAAGATAAAGACCCCGGTCATCGTGCTCAGCGCCGTCGGGCTTCCGATGACCGTCGGGCAGGAGCTGACCAGCATGTACCCTGGCATTATCTTCATCAAGAAGACCTCGATGCATTCGGAGCTTCTCGGCGCGGTAGACAAGCTGATAGGGAAATGAATCGAAATAACCAGCAATCATCTGGCGCAGCATTTCTTCGATAGCCAGCATCATGCTCTACTAGCCCAGCTTCAGCAGGTTCAGCCCGCTTTTCTGGTCAGGGGCGCGCTGGATTTTCGAATCCAGCGGCGTGATGATGATTTCGCATGTCGGATCCACTTCGCAGCTCACGAGGTGGCCGCCGACGACGCTGAAATCCTCCTGCCCTAATGCGATGTGCAGGTGCGCGACAGGCTTATCATCCATCATCGACATGTTGCCGGAAAGCGATACGATTTCGAATTTGCCCTCGAGCGTCTTGTAATCGTATTTTTTCGTCTCAGGGTTGAAATGGCCTATCTCGGCCATCCTGCAGGCTCCGATGCCGCTGACGGATGCGCCTTCGACCCTCTCTTTCCCGCAGATGGCCTTCAGAGACTCGATGATATCCTCGCCCGCATCCAGCCGTAAAAGGATGGCCTTGTCCGTCCTGAAATATCACATAGACAGCACGCCTCATCCAGGGTCCTATGATCCCCTGCTAGACCAGCTCTTCGGCTGGAAACAGCCTCTCGCAGTAATGGCAGCGGTAGTTCTCCTTGTCCTTCCTGAAGCTGGTCTTGCCGCTGTCCAGCGATATGCAGTTCGGGTTCGGGCACCGCCCCATCCCGTTCACCTCTTTCGGCAGCTCCACCACGAATTTCTTCTCTATCTCGCCGTTCTTGATGATGTTGACCGACGCGCCGGGAGATACGAGGGCCAACAGATTCGCCGCGTCCTGGGAGACCACCTTCCCCTCTATCTTCACTATGTCCTTCATCCCCATCTTCTTGCTCGGGACATTGAGGACTATCGCGACCCTGTGCGGGTAGGCTTCGCCTATCCCCAGCAATCTCATGATTTTCGCGGATTTCCCCGCCTTAATATGGTCCACTACGGTTCCCATCTCAATCTTGTCGACCTGCATGCATATCACCTGAGAGCGTACTCCAATATCGCCTGCCTCACCGGCACCCCGTTGTGCGCCTGCTCGAAATATTTCGCCTGCTTCATGTCGTCTATCGAGGCCTCTATCTCGTTGATTTTCGGAAGCGGGTGCAGGATGACCAGGTCGTCCTTGGCGTCCTTGAGGTCAGCCTTCTTTATCATGAACTTCTCCGTCACCATCTTGGCTTCATAAGGGTCGGCGAACCTCTCCTGCTGAATCCGGCAGACATAGAGTACATCGGCGCTCGAATATTGCGGCTCGCTCTTGAGCGACACCTTGAAATCGAACCTCTCTTTCAGCTCTTTGAGGTAGGTCGAATCCATCTCCAGCCCCCTGGGCGAGACCAGCGTCACTTCCGCGCCGAACATGCCGAGCGCGTACACCCAGGAACGCATGGTGCGGGCGTGCTTCAGGTCGCCGAGGAGCGTCACATTGAGCCCCTTTATCCTGCCCTTGCTCTTCTTTATGGAATACAGGTCAATCA
>CAILMU010000065.1 GCA_903835325.1 uncultured Microcaldota archaeon
CCCAAAGCCCCTGCCCGGATGACTTCACGGAGTATGTAGTGCAATACCGCGCGTATCTTCTTGCCCATCTCGATGTATTTCACCGCGCGTTTGGCTACCAGCCTCGGCTCCAGGAACGGCTCCCGGACTTCCACGACGCTTATCTGCGGGTTCTCGATCTTGAATTCCCGTTTTATCGTCTCTGTGAGCTCGTTGATGAGTTTCCCCTTCTTGCCGATTATCCTGGCCGGGTTCGTCACCTCGAGGGTGATCCTGGTCACCAGCGGAGTCCTCTGGATGTCGACGTTGGCGAGACCCGCCCGGTCGAGCTTCTCCTCGAGGAATTTCATGATCTTGTATTTGCCGATAGGCTCGTCGATCAATTTCTCCTGGTAAAGCATCCATAATCACCTTTTCTTCTCCTCTCCGTGCTGGTGAGGCATCTCGGGTTTCTTTCCCTTCTCCATATTAAGCTCCTTCTCCACTTCGTGCTTGTGCTCGTGCTCGGTTATGCCCTCGTCCTTCAGCGTATCTTGCGGAGGGGCCGGGGCTTTTGCCGCTTCACCGACAACCGGCTGCTTCTCAGCAGGTTTCGGAGCCGCCTCAGAAGTTTTCGGAGCGGAAATCTGCTTGCCCGAAACCTTGGCTGAACCGGTTTTCTTGGCAGGAGCCTTCACGTTCACTCCTTTCGGGACGCCTGTCCCTTTGAGGATTATCTCGATCCGGGATGTCACGAGGTTGGATTTCGAGCGGCGCCCTTTCGATGAGAGCCGGGGGTATATCTCCTTCATGTTCGCGCTGGCGACAGCGACCGTCAAATCGTCGCCGATCCCGACGACTTTCGCGTTCGCGATTGCGCTCTGGAGCGTCTTCAGCACGAAACCTGCGGCCTTCTCCGGGTACCTGCCCTTCCTTCCGCCAAGTTCCCGGCGGTGGCCGAGCTTCTTGTTGTGGCTCCGGTAGAGCACAGCGACCTCGCCGAGCGCTGCTTTTTCGAGGAAAGCGACCGCGGATGCGGCCTTCTTTCCCCTTATGCTGGAGCAGACCTGGGTGAGGTCCCGGTAAGATGCGTTCACGCCTTCGGTGCGCGCGTGGGCGCATTCGTCCTTGATATCGCTGGTGTATCCTTTCATGGGAATCACTTCAGCGGGACGAACTTCGAGCCCCTTGTGGCCCCGACACCGGGACCGGAGTGCAACACCCTCGACGTCGTATGGGAGAAATCCCCTAAACGCCTACCGACCTTGTTTATCGTTATCTCGATGCGCTTGAACTCCTTGCCGTTGTGGATGCCGAACGTCAGGCCGACCCACTCTGGAAGGATCACAGCTTCGCGGATATGCGTCTTGATTATCTTCTTCGGGTTCGTCCTCTTCACCTTCCTGACCTCCTCGATGAAGATCTTGAGCCGCGGATTGAACTTCAGCCGCAGAAGCGTCCTGCGCTCCCGGGAATGTATCTTCTTCAGGAACTCGTCATAGGGAAGCGAGGCTATATGCTCCTCGTCGATCCCCTTCCAGCTGTCTTTTTTCATATAATCAACTCACTCCTCACTTCTGCTCCTTGGCCTGGGCTTCCAGAGCCTTCTTGCCCTTGCGGCGACCTGTCGATCTGGCTGCGATGTGCCCGACCTTCCCTCCTGGCGGAGTGCCGCGCGCGACCGTCGTCGGCTTTCCGACGTGGTGCTGCTTCCCTCCGTGCGGGTGGTTGTAAGCGGACTGGTGGACACCTCTTGGCACCGGCCAGAGCTTGTTGCGGGCGGTCATCTTGAACCATTGGTTGCCGGCCTTCAGCATGGGCTTCTCGAGCCTGCCTCCGCCTGCGATGACTCCAAGCTGCGCCCTGCACTCGTTGGATAATATGATAGTGGATTTGCTCGGAAGCTTCACATAGACGATCTTCCCTTCTTTCGCCACGATGTTGGCGTAGGAACCAGGGGTCTTGACCATCTTGCCTCCGTCTCCGGGCTTCATCTCTATATTGAATATATAAGCGCCATCCGGGAGCCTGTACAACGGCACCACACTACCGGCTTTTAGTTTCGCCTGGGCCCCCATGTTCACAGGGTCGCCTATAGCTATCCCTTCCGGCGCAAGCAGATGGGTGACCTCGTTGTTCTCGAATACGACCTTCATCAATAATGCCGAGCGGGACGGATCATCCACGAAATCCAGCACCTTGCCTGAAAGCACCCCGGTCTTCTCGATATCGTCATACGACCTGAACCGGAGGTCGACCTTGAACCTCTTCTTCGGAGAGCGGTACCTCGGCGATCCGCGCCCCCTTTTCTGCTGTTTTAGCCGTTTACCCATAAGTATACCCCTATGCGAGCATCTACGCTATCATCTTCAGTTTCGTCGCGACATCGTCCGCCTTGTATTCCTTGCTCAAGCGTATGTGCGCGTGCTTCTTGCCGTCCGGTGTTATGAGCGTCTTGACGTTCAAGACTTTCACCGAGAATAATTTCTCGAACTCGTCCGAGATCTGCTTCTTGGTCGAGTCTTTCTGGACCTCGAAAGTCAGCGTGTTCTCGTACTCGATCTTGTTGATCGCCTTCTCCGTCTTTATCGGTGAGATCAGTATCATACCACAAACCTCTTTGCTAGTTCCGGAAGCGCGTTCTCGGAGAACAGCGTGAGCCGTCCTGCGTGCGTGCCTGGCGCCAGGTGCATGACCTTCAGGTCGCTGACCTTGACCACATCGACGCCTGCGATATTGGCCGCTGCTTTGAGGACTTTCCCGTCCGAGACCACGATGAGCGGCGCCTTCGTGCCGTTCCGTTTAGCCTTCTCGAGCAGTTTGAGCAGGTTGAGCGACTCGAGGACCTTCATCACATCCTTGGTTTTCGAGAGCTTCTCGAAGCTATTCTCCATGACGATCGGGAGCGAGACGCCTATCTCGTCGTTCGAGCGGCTTGTGACGCTTTTGCGGTCGGCGCTGAATGCGAGCGCGCTCGCGAGCGCCAGCATCCCCTCTTTCGGGTTTATGAACTCGATTATCTTCTTGGCCGATTTCGGCGGATGCGCCCTGCGCCCCCGGACCGCATGCGGGACCCGCTTCACTTTCCCCAGCTGCCCTTTCGGCAGGACCTCGTGCGGGAGGTGCGGGATGCCCTTGTTTTTGACGGCACCGAAATCGTCCTTGCGTCCGCGGTATCGGGCGCTCGTGTTGAGGCCGGCCCACCGGTATGCGCCTTTGGGCTGGTAGAGCATGCTCTCTTCGCTCAGGACAGCCCGTTTTATCAGGTCGGCCCTGTGCGGCGTCTCGAAGACATGCGGAAGATCCACCTGTCTTACGACCTTTCCTTCACAAGAATATACGCTTGCTTTCATGATCATCACCTTGGAAGCTTGGCGACGAAAGTCGTCTGCAGATCCTTCTGCGGGCCGCCCGCCCTAACCGCCAGCCTCAATTTGATAAGCCGCTTCGTCGGACCCGGAACCGAGCCCTTCAGCAACACAAAATCGTTCAACACAAAACCGTAGTGCGGGAATCCGCACACCGGGTTGATATCCTCGGGCTTCTCGCTTATCTTGAGGATGCGCTTGTTCAGCTCCGTCCTCCTGTGATAGCCCGTCTGGCCAGCCTGCGGGACCGTATATAATACATACGCCGGGTGCCATTGGCCGAGCGTACCCACGTGCCTTCTTTTCCCTGTGGCTTTCCTCCTCTGGATAGAGACGCCGAACCGTTTCACCGGGCCCTGCCAGCCTTTTCCTTTGCTGACCGAGACGACATCGACGTGCTCGCCGCTCTTGAATACATCAGATGCGCGTATCTCTTTTCCTATCATGGATTTCGCGAACTCCAGCTTCTCCTTCGCGTCTTTCCCACCGCAACCGATCTCCATCTTCTCGATGTGCTTCTTGCCGATCTTGGTTTTCGAAGGCATCGCGTAGACGAGCAGGCGGACATCGTCGGCATCAGCCTCGCTGAACTTGTTCTCATCCTTCTTGGCATCCCCACCAGGCTTCTGAGCGCCCTCGCCGGGCTTCTTCGCCTTTGTGAAGCCGACGAGTTTCAGTATGCGCTCCTCGGCCGTCAAGATGTCGCAGCAAGAATTCAAGTTCTTGTAGCACCTGACTCCGTAGACGGTCAGCGGCGGGACTTCTATGACTGTCGCCGGGCTGACTATCTCCTGCCCCTTTGTCGGCGACTCTGTGTCATCGACGTAGGCGCAGTGGGTCATCCCGACCTTGTAGCCGGCAAAACCCATGACGCGCTTGTCTGTGCATCCCTGCCAGTAGACGTTCAGATTCTGGCTTTCCGCCCTCTTCCTCGGCCTGTGGGCCATCGAACCCCGTCGGGGTCTCCTGATGTCAGTCACTTATAACACCTTTCAATCTATTGCGTTGCCCGATTTGTTTTTCAGGGATATGCTTGAAGCAAATCCCCTACGGATTCGGGACCCCGAAGATTCATCCTCGAAGTGCAGACTATGTCTGCCGCGCCGGAAACAATTGGATATTTGAGAAATATAGAGAGAAAGATTTAAAAATCAGATGATGGGCGAGGGCGAGAATAACCGAATAGAAAAAAGCTGGGGATGACGGTCCGGCGTAAAATGGAACCGCGCGGGGCTCACTGCACAGGCTCGCTTTTGTTCACGGCCACTTCCCTTCTTGTCACCGAGACATCAAGGATGTTATCATCGTTATCCACCCTGTTCTTCCCGGGCTTCTTGACGTACCCCTTGACAGCGAACGACTGCATGGAATTGTTGAACTGCTCGAGGGCCGCGCCCCAGTCTTCGGATTTGTCCTTTGAATCGCCCGAGAGGGTGCCGACTGTCCCGCCGGCTTTCGCGATGTCATAAAGCGTCTGGCGGATGAGATCGCCCTTGCCTTCGCCCCTCATTTTGGTGTTCTTCACGAGCTCGTTGTAGTTGTCCTTGGTCATCTGGAGCACGATCTGGCGCTTCATGCTGTGGGTGTCGGTGAATTCGATTATAACGTACGGCATGTTGTCCCGGAGGTTCTTGAGAACGCTCATCATCGGGGTCATCGGGCCTTCCACTTCCGTAGTGTTCATGCCGAGGCCGGGCAGGGTATCAAGAGGCCGGGCTTCGGATTGCTTGCTCGGCTTGTTTTTCTTCACCGGTGCAGCATGGGTCGGAGCCGGAGCAGGAACAGTTGATGTCGGGGGCGGTGGAGGCGCGGTGTATGCCGGTTCGGTTGCGGTTGATGCCGATGTCGCCAACGGGGCGGGCGCGGATTGGGCAGGCGCGCTTGGAGCTGTCGTTGCTGTCGCGCTTATCGGGCATTCGAAATCGATGGGTTTGTCCGCGCTTCCGAGTTTCGCAAGGGCCGAATCGATTGTTGCCGAGAGGATGCTTTTGATGAACAGGGCCTGGCCTTCGGATTTGTACCCCGCCCTTGCCGTCTCCACGACGTCATTGATGTAGCTGTCCGAGTATGAAATCTCGACATATCCCTGTCCGACATAAGGCACCCTCATCTTGAAATCCTGGACCTGGCCGCCGATGACCTTCAATTGCTCGTTTTTTTGCATCTCGCCGTTCTTGACTTCGGCAGAGCACGAATAAGGCGTCTTGCTGGTGTTGATGACTTGAGGGGCTTGGGGGATCTGCGGACCGACTGCCACGCTGGCAGAGCATCCAGCTGCCAATGCGAGGACGGGTACGAATTTCGCGAATCTTGATATCCCAGTGTTCGCCGTAGCGTCCGCACCCTGTCTTTGAGCTGCCTGACCTTGAACGAAATATGTCTGTTTCATAATAATCCACTAAATGTAATATATAATAATGTTTAAAAATGATTGGGAATTCGCGATAGAACACGAACGAATGCGCTTCGAGCGCTTTCTAGAAGAAGAAATAGATTGATAAAGAAAAATGAAAAGGGAAAAAAAAGAGAAAAATAGAGGATTTAACCTCTAGACCTTCTTGACCTGGCTGATGAAGTCCTGAGCCGCGGATAAGGTGTCTGATGCCTGAGCACCAGCGACCACTATCTTCGATCCCTGCACGACTTCTTTCACCATCTTCGGATTCGCTGTCCAGTCGACCGTGCTCCCTTGGAGCAAGCCTGCTGTGACCGAGTTGACCTTGTCACCACCAACTGATACCAGGGTGTTGACGCCAGCCGCATCGGAATCCAGGATGACCAGGTTCCCGTATGTGCTGAAGTCTGTCGGTGTGGCTACCGATACGCTCGCCGCGTTGTTCGGCATGACGACGGCTGATACGCCGCTCATGTCCGCCGTGCAAGCAGATGCCGCGCCTGCCGCGCTGCATGCTCCGACAGTCTCGGTTATGTCCAAGACTTTCACAGTCACGCCGTTCACGACAGTCGATTCGCCCTTGCCCAGCGTGACAATGCTCGCCGAGCTTGAGCTCGCATTCGCTGATGCGGCCGCCATGTACCATTGGGCGTGTCCCAATTTGTGCGCCATGGTGAAGGCGACATTCGTCTTGTCTGCCGTCTGGAAGAGCGAACCTCTTTCAGAAACATA
>CAILMU010000066.1 GCA_903835325.1 uncultured Microcaldota archaeon
CCGGCGGTTTATATTTACCTCCAACCGGCACTTCCAGCTTATACGTGGGCACTTACGACGGTGACACCCAATACAGGTTCATTGGGACCATGGACGAATGCCGCATATCAGTCGTAGCAAGATCGCAGGCGTGGCTCACAGCAGAATATGCGCAAACCGCTTCCACGGGCTCGGAACAGTCCGTGCATAAATAGATGGCGGACAGTATCTTCATTTAGAACCGCCTTCTTTTTTATTGTTTTTCGGTATCCGGGGTTCGGCGATGCTCTCCTTCATGATTTCGATGATCTGGCCAATGCAAAACACATGTCAGGAAATAATTATTAAGGGATGAAGAGGGCGTATCCGATCCAAACCGCATCCATATACTTTTAAATACACAATTGAGCTTATTACAGATAGATTATGGGTGTGGATATGATTTCTGATGATCATAGAATTCTTGCTGCGAGGAAAGAAGGGGATTCCGGAGAGATCGGAAGGAATGACACCAAGTCCTCTCGCTTGATGGAGCGCATGAGGGATTTCGTGCTGAAAAGACCGCTTGCGGAAAACGTCGCCGTCTTGGCGATATCTGCCGGGGCGATTCTCGGGGCTGTTTCCTGCGGTGGCGATCCTTTCGAGGTCGGCTGGGGGCCTAATACGACCCAGGACGCGAGTACGGAGAACGAGGGCGGAAACAAAGACGTTAATCTTGAAAGCGAGGCCAACGACTCCGGTACAGATGCCATTATTTCCGATAGCGATGCAGGAGAGACGAGCCTAGACGATAATAGCGTCAATGATGTGATTGACACAGGGAAGGATATAGGCGACGATACGGTCATCATCCAGGATACAGGAAACGAACTGATTGTTCCGGACGTGATCGAAGAACCAGTCAATGACAGCCCGAATGTCGATGTTGTTACTGACACTTCAGTAGAGGATGGCGTATCGACAGATACGAACGTTCAGGATGTGCCGGCAGATATCATTGAAACCAGCATCGATGTCTTCCCGGAAATCGGGCCTGAACCTGTGCCTGAGGCTTCGGTCGATACTGGCCCTGACATCACCGTGAATGATGTCGTGAACGATCCGGTTGCAGAGGAGAGCGGGCCTTCACCTCCCTGGCAATACAAGGTAGCATGCACCATCACCACTGGGCTTGCTTCAGGATCGGACCTTTCCAACTTCCCGGCATATTGCACCCTGGATTCGGCTGGCTTGATTGCCGCGGGCAAGATGAGGGGCGACTGCTATGACCTGAGGGTTCAGGATACGACTCATGGCCAATTGTCATATGAACTGGAGGATGGCACCTGCAACAGCGCAAACACGGTGATATGGCTGAAACTGCCTCTGGCTAAAGGCGGGCAGGGCAACCAGGTTAATCTGCTGTACGGCAATCCGGCGGCTGTGAACGGGCAGAATGCTTCAGGAGTTTGGAGCAACGGCTTCAGCGCCGTATACCACATGGGAAGCCTTGCAGACAGCTTAGGGGCGAACAATCTGACCGTGCATGCCACGGCGCCTACGCTCGTGAGCTCTCCATGCAGATACGGCAATTGCTATCAGTTCAGCGACAACGGCGGTTTCGCAGTGGCGAACAACAACCTTGTGAACGAAGCGGCTGATTTCACCTGGTCGGCCTGGGGAAACGCTTCGGCGTATCACACAGGAGCGAACAACGAAAGCACATTCATCGGGACTGACAATGGAGCGCATGGGATAGGATTGTTCTTCAACCCGATGAATTGCATGGGGACAGCGTCATCGAGCAAGTTCGCGATATATGTAGCGAACTATGACGTGCTTTGCTCGAATACAGCATCCAGCAGCAACTCGGCATACCAATATGCCCTGACGCATGCCTCCAGCGGCGCGATGAACATCATGATAGATGGAGTGACGGATAACAGCATCACATATAGCACGACAGATAGCGCGACCCCCTTCAACATCGGATATTACAATAACATGTACGGCAAGTATTTCCAAGGGACGGTTGACGAGGTGAGGCTGCACAACGTGGTGCGGTCAGCGGATTGGATGAAGGCGGAGTATTCGGTCACGTCCACGAACGGGAGCGAGGGGCCGAATAACTGAATATATCATGGCCTTTTTTAGCGGGCGCATCAACAAAATACGAACCGATGAACCCAGCGACGATCGGCATCCAGACCTTAATGTTTCCTCAGGCAATCCTGCGAACCCCTGGCTTCACGGCGCACTTGACGGAATATTGGTCGTTGCGAATCTTTTCAGCATCTATCTTCAAAAGTATTGAGCGGTAATAATCGAAAAGAGCCGGAATCGACTTGTCTAAGGGCGTGTACCGAAGATTGCCGAGGTCTTGAACCAGCCGCGAATTGCTGGCAGAATACTCAATGTTCAGGCCAGGATTCACTACCGTAATCTCAGATTTGAAATCCGAGAACTGGTTTACCTTGTTGGCGAGCGTGATGAGATCGATACGGGTGCCGGTTGCGAGGTTATATGTATGATGTTTGGGTTTGTGTTTCATGAACAATTCGATCAGCTTCACGCAGTCATCGATATAGAGGAAATCGAAGAAGACATTCTGCTGGATGGTTATCGGCATGCGCATGAGATTCTTGACAATGGCATTGGAGATGAACCTGAACTCATAATCCTCGTATTTTCCGAAGACGCCGAACATGCGTAGCGACACGATGTTCTTGGATTCTTCGGCGATGCTTGATATTATATATTTTGAGAATCCATACTCATCTGCAGGGATTGAGATCCCAAACTGTTCTTCCTTTACCATCACGAGCGGGATGCGCTTGTCATATTCCGCACCGCTTCCGCAGACAATTATCCGCTCAACTGAATCCTTGCAGCGCTCGATGTTGAAGAACATCCGCAGATTCTTCTCAAGGACCCCCTGGCAGGCGTATTTGCGGCTGCCTCCGATATTTGCGCCGTGGAACACGATGTCTATCTTGTTGGCCTCGATGTATCTTGAAACCGCTTTGGTATCGAGCAGGTCAAGTTCGGCGTGGGAAGGAACGAATAATTCATAGCTTTTCTGAGATAAGAGATGTTCCTGCAGATTCCGGCCTATGAAACCGTTCCCTCCGGTTATGAATACACGCTTCATTCGATCACCAGCTGCATTATCATGCTTTTCTTGAACTCATCCAAATGGGCATCCTTGAGCATTTCCGAGATTATCCAACTTTCCAAGAGCTTACAGACGTGAGCCTCAGTCATCGCGCCTGGTTTCTTCCGCGTATGTCTTTCTGTCGAGAAACGGGGACATGTCGTCGAATGGCTTCGAAACCATCCGTCCATCCGGCAGCTTTTCAGAAGATACGCGTGGAACGATAGGCTGCATCTCAGGAGTCATGATCTCACATATCACAGGGCCATCATACTCAAGCGTCTCCTTTATGGAAGCGTCGAGATCGCTCACCTTTGAGACCCTGAGAAATTTTATACCATACGCCCATGCTATCTTTCCGGTATCAGGGCAGCTCAACCCCGACTTCGGGCTTTCCCCGACGAACCTGCCGTCTTCGAAGTTCATCTGCGTGTGCCTTATAAGCAGGTAGCCATTGTTATTCCAAACAAACAACTTGACAGGCAACCGGTAGTGCACAAGAGTCTGCAGCTCTTGAATGTTCATCTGCAACGAGCCGTCCCCTGTCACTGCGACCACCCTACCGCTGTTTTTTGTGCTTGCGACGCCTATCGCTGCGGGCAATGCGTAGCCCATGGTAGAAAGGCCGCCAGTTGTTATGTACCGTTGCCCGGTTTTAATCTTCAGCGCCTGAGAAATCACGTGGAAACAGGAGCTGGTATCGACAACAAGGGTGTCATCCCCGGCCAATTGTTTTGACAGCATCTCAGTGAAATAGTACGTGTTTATGCCCTTGCTATCCTCAGCGTACTCTGGAAGCACAACGGGATATTTTCTTTTCCAGCTGATGCATCTCTCCAGCCACCCAGTTCTGAGCTCCCAGCGTATCCTTCCGGCTTCCTTCAGGAACTCTTCGAGGAAAAGTCTAGCATCGCAGTTTATTGCAAGGTCAAAACCTGCGACGTTAGGTTTCTTAAGCTCGAATTCATCGATGTCAACCATCACCCTTTTCGCATTCTTCGCGAATCCTTGATAGTCGTACCCGGTAAGCGACATACTGAGCCTACAGCCGACGCAAATGAGCAGATCGCATCCTTGGGTCGCAAAATTGGCTGCTCTTTCACCATATATTCCAGGCCTTCCTACGAAAAGCGGGTGGTCTGAGTTTATTAAGTCTATGCCAAGTCTCGAAGTGATTATGGGCACCTGCAATCTCTCTGCAACCGCCAACGCGGGTTCTATAGACTTTGAGAGCCGCACCCCATTTCCGAACAGGAATAACGGTCTTTTTGATTCCCTTAGCAACTTTAGAAGCACTGGAAGCTTCTGGTTTAGGTCTTCCCTGCTTTCCTTTTCAGGCTCTGGCTCATATCCCTTCAGCTCCGCAGGATCCACTAAGAATCCTTGCACATTAAGGGGCACCTCAAGCCAGACGACGCCAGGATGCCCGTTCTTGCAGAGATAAAGCGCCTTCTCCAGATGGTATCTAATCGTGAGGGGATCTTCTATGACGACAGAATATTTTGTCACGTTCGCGAATATTGGCAGGGTGTTGAAACCCTGGACGCCGAACTGCCGCACACCTTCCGCTTTAATGACCTTGGCCTGAGTCTGACCAGCAATAATCATGCATGGCGAAGAGTCGAAATGCGCGCTAACAACACCGGTGAGCGTATTGGTCGCCCCCGGCCCGGCAGTCACGCATGCGACTCCGAAGTTTCCAGTTTCCCTGGCATACCCTTCCGCAGCCATCACGCATGCCTGCTCATGATGCATACATACATATCGCAGGCCCGGCTGCCTTGCGAATGCATCCACGATATGCATGCTCATCCCCCCCACTACCATGAACACCTTGGTCACGCCGTTCCTCGCGACGAATTCTGAGATATAATCAGCTACTCTTATCTTCCCCGCCAAATCAATCACATCTTTTCATTCTGCTTTTTATTCGCGAGCTCCACGGCCACTTGCGTAATATAGTCTTCTTGCCCGGCGACGATCTTTCTTCTTCCGAGTTCCATAAGAACGTCCCGTGCGTCTAAATCGAATTTATGGGCGGTTTTTACCACAATCGGGCAGAAACCTGAGAACACGCCTGCTAAACCGCTTGTTATCGTAATGCCATTAACATCCGGGGGTTTATCGGTGAATTTCGCTGTGATATTGTCGCTTATGTCCATAAGTTTATAGAGATCAAGCCCTGTTTCAAAGCCGCTTTTTTGCAGAACCGCAGCGATCAATTCGAGGCTGCCATTGCCTGCACCCGCTCCGAATCCACGGGACGTGGCATCGATGAAATGCGCACCTGCCTCAACAGCAGCAAGCGAGTTCGCGGTTGCCATGCCGAGATTATTGTGCGCGTGGAACCCTACGTTTATCTTCAGCCCTTTGACAAGGAGAGATATCCTCTCAATCACGTCCTTCGGGAGCAGCGCTCCGGCCGAATCCATCAGAAGGACTCCGCTTGCGCCGTATTCCTGCATCTTGAGGGCTTCTGTGAGAAGCCCCTGCGCATCCAGCATGTGCGTCATCATCAGGACGCCAATCGCCTCCTTCCCTTGCCGGCAGGTATACTGGATATACTTCTGTGTGATATCCGCCTCTGTGCAGTGGCAGGTTACAAATACGACCTCGGCGCCTATCTTGAGCGCAGGCTCGAGATCGTCTTTAATAGAGCCGAGCCCGGGGATTATGAGCACACCCAACTTCGTCCTTTTCAGCTCAGTCTTGGTTATGCGTAGGAACCTGTCATCAGTGACGAGGCTTTTCCCTATCTGCAGTGTTGATGCGCCGAGACCATTGCCATGGCCTGCCACGAGCACTTTAACCCGTGCCTGCTCTGCGGCAGCTGCGTACGATCGTATCTCCTCTTCGGTGAATCTATGCCTCTTCGCGTGCGATCCGTCCCTCAGGGTCGAATCTATCAAGAGAATCTCCCGCATCTCAATCCCGCCTCCCGTTTCTTCTGGCGTATTCCTCCGCTACCGCCATCGCAGCGCAGGTCATTATATCGAGGTTGCCCGCATATTTCGGCAGATAATCGCCAAGCCCCACGACTTCGTTTATCACGGTTAACCGGTCTACCTCGAAAAGAGGCTCAAGCTTAAGATGATATCCCGGAACGTAAGCTTGTATTTTTTTTATCATATCGTGCACCTTTTCGCGGACGCGCTTCAGATCCGGTTCCGCTGTCATCTCCGCGTATATGGTGTTATGCATGTTTATCGGGGGAACGGCCGGATTGAGGTTAAGTATCGCCTTTGCCTTTTTCACTCCTGAAAACGAGAGGATTCCATCTCGGGTCGTTTCCACGTATTCGTCGATATTGCTCCTGGTGCCAGGACCTGCGGACTTCGATGCGATGCTCGTAACAACTTCGATGTACTCGGATTCGGGGCATGCCCGCATTATCGCAAGGGCAATCGGTATCGTCGCCTGGCCACCGCAAGTGACAAGATTTATCTCCTTTTTGTCTGCGCACTCAGATATGTTAAGTGCAGGGATGCAAGTCCAGCCAGTATGGGCAGGAGTCATATCGATAACGCATTTGTCGAGCTTCTTGAGTACAGGGGAGTGTATCGCATGGGAATCGGCGCTGGTCGCATCAAAAACGATATCATATCGGTCCGGGTTCCTCTCGATAGCGGCGATAGATTCGTGGCTGGTTTCAATACCCATTTGCCTGGCCATTTCTATGCCTTTGGAATCTTTGCTTCTTCCGGCAAACAGAGCACATTCGACATATCTGGAACGACCTATCTTAATCAGCAGGTCAGAACCGATGTTTCCAGTACCGAGTATTGCAACCGACATTTTACCCATAAATCCCACTTTTCAAAATTTCATACCACCACTATCCAGTGTCTTGGATAGCATCAGGCCGAAAAGACACGTTGATTTTTGAATATTGATGAATATAATTGTCCATGAAGATATTTAACCTTTTTTAATAGAAGATAGCGAATGAAATACCATTCGATTATTTCCGGTGGAATGATGGAAAAACAAAAAGCGGTGATCCTGTGCGGAGGCCAAGGGACACGACTAAGGGAGGAGACCGAGTACAAGCCCAAGCCAATGGTCTCTATTGGCGGTATGCCGATCGTCTGGCACATCATGAAGATTTACTCTCATTATGGCATCAAGGACTTCGTCCTCTGCCTTGGTTACAAGGGAGATATGATCAAGGAATATTTCCTCCACCAGGAGCTCATGAGCCACGATATCACGATAAGCCTGAAAAAAGGCAACAAGATCGTGCATGATGGGAACAAGGAAATGGAGGACTGGGATGTCACCCTAGCTGATACAGGCCTCAATGCCATGACAGGAGCTCGGGTGAAAAAGATAGAAAGATATGTGGACAGCGACCAATTCTTCTTGACATACGGAGACGGGCTTGCGGATCTTTTGACCCGG
>CAILMU010000067.1 GCA_903835325.1 uncultured Microcaldota archaeon
ACCGGGGGTGGAATAAATGAATTTCGGATGGATTCCGGACTATCCGGACAACCGGGACTACACCAAAGATACGACAGAAATCAGCCTTCTTTTGAAATCTGGGAAAACGAAAACGAATAAAGAGAATACTTCCGATACAACGCTTCCAACGGCTACTGACCTGCGCCAATACTGTTCGCCTATCGTGAATCAGGGACAGCTCGGCTCCTGCACTGCCAACGCAGCATCCGGCATCCTTGAATACTTCCAGAGGAAAGCCTTCGGCACCTACGCCCCGGTCTCCCGCCTCTTCATCTACAAGGCGACAAGGAACCTCATGAAATCGAATGGCGATACGGGCGCTTACATCCGCACCACCATGGGCTCGCTCGCCTTATTCGGAGCGCCACCAGAAAAATATTGGGAATACGAAATCAAAGGGTACGACACTGAACCGCCCTCCTTCTGCTACTCGTTCGGAGCGAACTACCAGGCGCTCATGTATTACCGGCTCGATGAACAAGGCAAGACAGCAACCGAAATCCTCCAGAACATCAAACAAACCCTATCGACCGGAATACCCGCCATGTTCGGGTTCACGGTCTATAGCTCCATCCAAGGCGCGACTGGCGGGAAGATACCGTTTCCCGGAAAAGGCGATACTGTCCTGGGTGGCCATGCTGTCGCTGCCGTAGGCTATGATGACAAGGTGAAGATAGGCGCCAGCACCGGCGCATTCACTATCAGGAACTCCTGGGGCGCTGAATGGGGGGATAAAGGCTACGGATATCTTCCATACGACTATGTCCTGAAAGGCCTTGCCCTGGACTGGTGGGCATTGTTGAAAGCGGAATGGGTGGATACGCAAAGTTTTGGCGTTTGATGCGGGCCGGACGTACGCTCTGGGTCTGGATGGGTGGATACGGCTGGGTTTGGAGTTTGAAAAGTCTGATTTTTGGCGATATGGCTACATTTCTTAGTTAAACAAATTTTGTAGACATATGATATCGGATAGACCTGAAAATAGGTTATCCGATATAGGTTCGGAGCAGGATACGGGGTTGAAGAGATATCGGATAGGTCATTTTGTGAGTTATCCGATAATCCTGATTCGGCCGGAATTGGAAGATAACAAAGGAAGCGCTGGAAGAGTATGGAAAGGAGAATTCGTGATGGCTTCACGCGGATGATTTTCCAGATCAACTCGGTCAATGATTGGAAAAATATATATAAAATTTCGTATTTAACGCTAAATTAGCTTATTTTTGAGCTAATTAGCTATTTTCTATATATATTTTCTGTAATATTGCGGCTGCCAACTTATACCAGAACTGCAACGCCTGAAAGGTTCGGGGTCTGAAACTGGTTCTCACAAGCCTTTTTTCTGCAATTTCGCCAATATCGGGACATCGAGTTTATAGGTATCCCGGAATTCCGCAAGCCTCCGGACGAACAATCCGGTCAAATCCGCAGCCAATCTCTGCGACGCAAGCTCCTCCTCGATCGCTTTCCAGTCAAGGTTCGGGTATAGGACCCGCATATCAGGCAAATCCCTTTTCCTTCCCTCGCTGGCCAGGCCTTTGAAAAGGAAGACATCCTCCCTGGATAAGAGATAAACCGAAAGGTCCCCATACGATTTGAATAAATCCGCCCGGGTAATCATCCCCTTTGACAGTTCCAGTTTCCCGATGACCTTCTTCACGAAAAGGTCGAGATGGAAACCGTCCTTGTTCTCGAACATCTTCGCGGCTTGGAGCTTCTCATGCTCGCTCTTCATGGCGTATGGCTGATGGTACTCAGCGCCGAACATGGCATCGCAGAACAGTTCGCAGTCTTTATCGTCCTTGAATACGATGTCTATGTCTTTTGTCGATTCCTTCAGCCCGCGGAGGGACATCGCGCATCCGCCGATAAGGTAGATGCTGATTGGCCTCTTGATTCTGGACCCCGTCTTATCCAATTCAGCATCGATGTATTTCGCATCAAACATAAGCTATCCCCTCGACCTCCTTCCAGCTCGGGAAACCGGCGGGCATGGACCGGCCCTCGGTTTCCATGAATTTTATGAGTTCTTTGATGAAATCCCTGCCAAGGCCGAAAAGCTGCCGTTTTTTGAGCAGCCTTGTGGGGTTGAACGAATTCTTCAGCATAAGGCCGGACACATAGGAGATGCTCCGCGCATCCCTTGACAGCGCCAGGGTATGGATGACCATATCAGCGATGCCTGGCTTGATGTTGGTGTAATAGGATTTGCCGGCCGAAATGAGATGGATTCCATAGCGATCGAATGCGCTGAAGGCTGTCGGCAGGTATTTCTTTGAGCTGGCTTCATTTTGTGTCGTATATATCGCTTCAATGTCTTTTGCGCTATCCAATGAAGGTTGAAAAACAACCGGGCTGCCGATTTCCAAAGAAGCGGCACGGATATGGATGTATGATAGATACCTGAGACAGAATACTGCCACCGGGAATGCCTCAACCCTTAATTCATATCGTCCCCGTTTGGCCATATATATCAGTCCGATAGACCGCAATCTTTTGAGAAGGCGTTTGGATGATATGGGGGACAGATCGATATCTGATAAGATGAACTTTTTCTTGTTCCAGATGAAGCTTAGCAGGTAAGGCATCCTGCCCGTCAAAATATCCGCCAGTTTCAGGGAAGGGAAATCCGGCCTGGCGGCAGCGAAACCAGAAGAGATGATAGCATGGGGAGATATGATCCGCGATCTCCGTTCTTTGTTGATCTCGATAAGGCCATAACTTGCCAGCTTCTTCAGATATCTGGACAGGTTCGGTTTTTTTATCCTTAAAGTCGACGCTAGTTCTGCCGTAGAGGCGCTTTTCCCTAACAGGAAATCCAGGATTTCGGCTTCGCGACGTGTCAGCTTCATCGTATCAAATTATATAACTATAAGCATATAAAGTTATGTTTTTTGATACTAAAAGGATAGCCAAGGAGGTCATATTGCTTGATAAGCGGGGTTTTCTGTGAATCGAACGGAAACCCATTTCTTCAGGATTCTTGGCATCCCGAGATTCAATCGAAAAACCGAATCTTTTTATCCTATACCTGCGTTCCAAATGCTTATGGCGCTCTCAATACTGAAGATATCGAAGAAGGGCTACAACAAGTTCGTGGATGACCAGATAAGGAACTCGCTCATCGACGACTTCGGAAAGAAGCACGGCATGGACCACTACAAGACGTACACGTTCAAGGAGAAGAAGGTGCTCCTCGGCGCGAAATCCGGGGGGAAGATAATCGGCGCACTCTCCCTGACCATCAACCGGGGGAGCGCGAGGATTGGCTCTTTCGCGGTATCCAAGAAGATGAGGGGGAAGGGCATCGGAGTCGCACTCCTGGGTGAAGCGAGGAAGATGGCCAGGATGAACGGGTGCGAGAAGCTCTGGCTCTGGACATTGCCTAATATGCCGGCTTACAAATTCTACAAGAAACAGGGGTTCATTGAGGAAGCCAGGCTGAAACGCCAGTGGGGCGGGAAAGACCTCTGCGTGATGAGCAGGTTCATCTGAGGAAAGAGCGGGTTCGTCTTCGATAATTCGATTACCCGATCGCTTTTAGGACGACTTCAAGCCCGCAAGTTGCCGGGGCTTTCAGATGCATGTAGCTGATGCTCCGGGGAGGCTCTTTAAGGCGCATCTTGGTCTCCGTGCGCTCCACGCTGTCGCAAGTCTTGCAGAGGCTTGAGGACTCGAGGATGGGCTTCAATCTCTCTTTTATGATGCCTTCGGGGACAGGTTTGCCGCTGAACCTGCTCTTGACCTGGTTGCACCAGGAGCAGTGCTCGAAAGCTTTCCTGACATTCTCTGGGATCAACCTTATGTGATTATATCCTACGGGTGGCATACTGGTCGTCTAAGCATAACGGTATAACGTTTAAAAAGGTTTTGGTCCTCGCGAAAACCCAACTAAAAAATACATTCTTAAACACTTATAGTCACAATATATAGTATGGGATGTAAACCCCCCGAGCAGACTGTTCCATCGGCCTTTGCCCACAATAGAGCCTTCCTTGTCAAAACATTCTCGAAAGACTTGAATCGGACCCTGTCTTCATTTGGTATAGAAGGCTTGAATGCGGATGAGAGGATCAGAACGGCCGATTCCAGAATATACGAAGGATGCCTCAATATCGGAATGTCCGGATTCGATGAAAATGTGGTAGCCTTGGCGATATCTTCAATCGGGTGCTGCTTCCAAGGGATGCCGATAAAAGTGCTGTTGATACCGCCGATGCCGGAAGGAGCATTGCTCGTAGATGAAAAAGGCGGGAAAGTCGCAACCCGGCTTTTCTTTGAATTCAAAGAAGGCTCCATTGTACCGATAGAGACAGACAAACCTGTAGCACTTCAGGGCCTTAATATCTTATATGAAGGAAGGGAAGGTTATGCTGGACCTGAAAACATTCTCATGAACGATTCCGACCTCTCCGCATTGACGAGCGACAAGATGAGTACGAAAAGAGTCCTCGAATCCAACGGCATACCGACACCGAAATGGCTGGAGATAGAAGGGACGGATGCTGAATCCATAGCCGCTTCGATCTCATCGTTTGTTGAAAAAGGCTGCGAAAAAGGCTTTGTGATAAAGGGGAACGAAGGATCAGGCGGGATAAAAGTCCGGTTGTTCGAACGCGCCGAGATCGATCACGCAAAAAAGTACGCTGCCAGGCTCCGCTCTTCTGGAGATCGCGTATTCATAGAAGAAAGGGTAGAATCATTGGAATTGAGAGATGCTGAAGGGACCCTTCTGGATTGGAACGTTCGGGCTCTTGTTACATTCGGAAGATCGCCTGCCTGGATAGATGCCGAAGTGAGATACGCTCCGAAAAATGGCGTTCCTGTCAATGTCCATAACGGAGCGAAGGTGGAAGAGCTCGAAGACATCTGCCGAATTACCCACGTAAGCATCGATGAGATAAAACGGATGTCGATTGAGGTGTCAAAAGCATTGTTTGGACAAGCTGGGAAGGCTGACGATAAGACAACCGGATTCGTCGGATTGGACCTCATGATAGGTGAAGATGGCATTGCAGTGATCGAAGCCAATTCAGGCGCAGTGGGTGGATTCGCATCATTGGCCAAGCTCAGGAAAGCGCCCTTGGACTCCGTAAGGACATTGCTCGAAGAAATCGGCCCCTTCCTTGCCGGCAATAAAGACGAAAAACAGATGGCTGGCCCATTTGCGTATATGGCGAATACATATACCCAGGATTTTCATCTAGGGATTGAATTTTTCCGCAATAAGCAGTATATCGATGCGATCGATCTCCTCAAAAGAGCAGTCGAAATCCAAAATTCCCCCCATGCGCACAGAATGATCGGGGAATCGTTTATCGCACTTGGCAGATATGATGAAGCTATCGGCTATTATAAGGAAAGGGCGGAACGATGCGAATCGGGGATATTGAGCGAAAAAGCGGTTTATGTCAATTTTCTTCTTCTCACGGGAAGGGTAAAAGAAGCCAAGGCATTCATTGAAGAAAAAAGCCGGGGGAGCGGGGATTTGCAGACAGAGGTCCTTGACACGATACAATCATTTTGGCTGAAAATTCTCGATAGGGAATGTAAAACTGCTGCGCAGGGATATCTTGACCATATCCTCGAAATTTTTCCCCAGAATCCATTGGTCTTCTACATCATGGGCGGCCAGGCGCAGTTTGATAATGATATGGCCGGCATGCAGATTTACCTGGAAAAAGCTCTTGAGCATGGAATCACCGGGCCTGGGGCATTGGAATGCCTTCTCGGATTAGGGGATTACCATTCTTCTGTGAAACACGATAATGGAACAGCAAGGCGCTATTATTTGGAATTGATATCCCGCTTCCAAAACGATCATGAGAATAAATTCGACAGTTTTGCTCGCGATTCATATGGATTAGCGATAAATAGATTGAAAGCTCTTTGAATATAATGAAGGGCTCCATTGGTGATACTTGGATGTTCGATGATATTCTGGACAAGCTGCTCAAGATTAAGCAGAAAAGCCAAGCCAAATCATATCTGATAGGTTTCGAGAGGGGGCAGCGCTGGGCAACCGAATACGCTGATTATATCGAAGCGAAAGAATGGGGCAAGATGAGCGCTGATGATTTCGAAGACCTCATACTTCCTGGCACCGAACTGGATGAATATAGATTGATGAATGCTGAAACGCCTCTTGAATGGACTGATTACCTGAAAGGATGGCTGGACGGAGTGAGAGAGGCAAGGCGATAAGGAAAGCGGGATAGAAAAGCGAATCGCACAGTATATGTTTTCGAACCATATGGTTCATTTATTTATTCCATATACTAGATACAAAATTCCGAATTCTTTCACCGCTTCATTCGTATCTGAGCGCATCGACCGGGTCCAGTTTCGCAGCCTGCCGTGCCGGTATTATCCCTGCTACTATCCCGATGACCGCCGAGAACAGGAACGCGAATGCGAATATCCTCAGCCTGACCCAGTACGGCACGCCGAATGCTCCCACCACCGCCAGTATCAGCAATCCGGTCACAAGCCCCACAAGCCCGCCCAGGAATCCGAGCACGCCGGACTCGACGACGAATATGAAAAGGATGTCCCTCTGCGAAGCCCCGACCGCCTTCAGTATCCCTATCTCCTGCACCCTTTCAAGGACGCCCATGAACATGGTGTTCATGATGCCTATCCCGCCTACAAAGGTCGCGATCAGGGTAATGAACAGCAGGAAGAGAGAAAGGGTCGTCAGCAAAGTGCCTATGGTCTGGTTGATGTAATCCGATGTGACCAGCGTGAAATCCTTGTCCTCGACTTTCACCTTGTGGTTGTTGGCCAGCTTATTTTCTATCGTCCCCTGGACATCCGATGTCGTGACGCCTTCCAGGAGCTGGATGGAGATGAACTCCACTTCGTTCTTGGTCAAAACAGACGCGAACTCGTCGCGGCCGTCCTGGAACGGGATGTATATCGAGTTGTCGTCTGATTCCGACATCGAGGAGCCTATCTTCTTCAGTATCCCCACGACCTTGTAGTCTTTGCCGTTTATCAGGAGGGTGTTCCCCACGCCTATCTGGTCTTTGCCGAACATCTTGGTGGCGGCATCATAGCCTAAAACCACCACGCGCCGGTCGTTGTCGTTGAATACCCTGCCGTTCTCTATAGTTAGGTAATCGCTCCATTGCTCGAAATAGCCTGCTTCAGGCGCGAATATCGCGGTCGTTATCGTCTTCCCCTTGTATCCGATGGTGGCGCGCCCCATCAACCCGCCCACCGCGGTTTTTATCCCCGAGACTGCGCGTATCGAATCAAGGTCCCGCTGGTACAGCTTGCCCATTGTAGCGCCCTGTATGGGGCCTGCGTTGCCTGAGAACGTCCTTCCTCCTGCCATGCTCGGGACGATTATCATCTTGTCAGGGCCGAAGGCGGAAAGCTGCGTGTTGATGTCCCTCTGGACGCCTTCGCTTATCGATGTTATCACGACAACTGCGAGCACGCCTATCACTATCCCTATCACTGTGAGGTAGGAGCGCAGGCTCGTCCTGGTGAGGCTCCTCCATGAATATGCCACTATGTCCTGGGGCCTCATACCGTGAGCGCCTCCACAGGATCCATGCGGGCAGCTTGTCTTGCCGGGAACAATCCGGAGATGATCCCTACGATAGCGGAGAATGATATCGCTCCGAGAACGACAAGGGGCGATATCGCTACATCGACCCCGGAAACAAGCGTTATGATGAAGCCGAGGCCGTAGGCTATCACTAGCCCGAGGAACCCTCCGGCCATGCCTATCATGCTGCTCTCAACCAGGAACAGCCGTTCTATCTCTATTTCGCGCGCGCCGAGCGATTTCAGTATGCCGATTTCGCGCCTGCGTTCAGTGACGCTCATGAACATGGTGTTCGCTATCCCTATCCCGCCTACGACAAGAGAG
>CAILMU010000068.1 GCA_903835325.1 uncultured Microcaldota archaeon
GCCTCCGAGATCACAGGGGTAATGACTTCGTTGGCCAGCAGGTTCAAATCGAGCAGGGTGTATTTAACTTCGCGCTGCTTCAGAAGGGAACGCATCCGGTCGATAACCGCGCCTGCGCGCTGATCGTCCTTGCGGATATCCGCCAGGATGGCGCGCACTTCCTCCAGGTCCGGTGAGGAGGCCTTGAGAAAAAGCTCTGCCGCCTCGGCATTGCGGAGGATGGCTCCAAGGGGCTGGTTGATCTCGTGTGTCAAGGACGTGGAGAGTTCATTCATCGTCATGATCCGGGAAAGATGCGCAAGCTCATGACGCAGCCGTATCCTTTCGCCTTCATCCTCTTTGCTCTTGGTGATGTCACGCGTAAGGCAAAGGTATCCTTGCACTTCCTGGCGTGATCCCCGGATAATAACCGACGTCACCTCCGCAACGAACTCGGTCCCATCGCGCCGCACTGCGGTGTAGATCCGGTCGGGCAGTTCCTTACCCTGCAACAAATCTCTCATATTCTGAGCAGCGCGCTCGCGATCCGTATCAGAAACGAACAACAGCGCAGATATACCGTCGAGTTGCCGTGGTGACTCATAACCGTAAAGACTGGCCTGAAGGGAATTCGCATTGCGAACATGCCCGTCCGCCCCAATCAGCACGATGCCCTCCGGAGCTGATTCAAACAACATCCGGTAGCGCTCTTCGCTCGCGCGCAGAGATAGTTCGGCCTGCCGGCGCCTCCGAAAATTAATGAGCAACCCGAGAATGAGAATGGTCTCGAAGATGATCAAGCCGGCCGTGCCTATAATGGCACCCCGATACTCTTCCCAGAATGAGGGTATGCGGTAGCGGATTTCAGCCCCGGCCGGAAGTGCGGTTTCGGGGATATTCCAGCGCTTGAGCTCTCGCCAGTCATAAACGCTGATATACCCTTGCTCTCCCCCGAAGGGAATGGATGCCGGCGATTCACCACCCATAATACGGAGAGCCATAGCGGCCGCTTCTCTCCCATGCTTCTCTAAGCTCGCCAGCCGGCCGCCGACGATACCAAACCCAAGATAAGACTCATAAAGACCGAACACCGGTACCTTCGACGCTTGGGAAATGAGCGAGAGCGCTTCGCGCGGCACAAAGATCTTTCCGGCTCCATCCCTGAAAATGCTCTCATACATGACAAGAGTGTCCGGCGGGAGGGAACCTACTCGTGACAGGATCTCCGCCATGGGGAGCTTTGTCAGATCAACCAAATCAATTCTTCCCGTATAGTGCCTGAAGGACGTGCGGAAGGCCGTCTCACCGAAAATGTCGTTAGGCGCTGTCCCCGCAATAAATGCAACGTATTTTGTTTTAGGTCGCATGCGAAGGGCAGCATCTATCAAAGCGGGGATATCGTCCTCTATGATAGTGCCGGTTAGAAAGCGACGGGCCAGAGAGCGTTCTAGTTTCTCTACGTAGCCCTTGTCTGTCATTTCAGAGGCGATGATTGGTACCTCTGGGAAGAGTTCATGTCTCTCAGCCAGCAGAAAATCCACAGCTGCAGGATAGACGGCGATGATGGCATGGATCTCTATTCCAGAGTACTTGCGGCGCAAGTACTCAGCCATTGTGCGAGCATGGGAGATACCGCCAAACCGGGACACATCCAGGTACTCGGTGAAGAGCTGAACATTGAACCGCTTATTCGAACGGAAGGCTTCCCGAATCCCTCGCTCGGTCATCTCGTGGGCCGGATGAGCCTTATCTTCGCTGAAAAGGATCAGAACGCGTTTCGCCTCTCCCGGTCCCGACGCATACAATGGCTGTACCAGCAGAAGCACCAGAAGGGCAGGTAAAATAATCCTATAGATATGCTTCATATGGATCAATCCACGAATCCCCTTCGGCATGTGGGTTGGACTGCCGGATCATTTTTTTTCTGAACGGTTCAGCCACCTCGTTCTCCAGTACAATGAATAGTCATACCCAGTTCTTTGTTTGCCTGTTATCTGAAACAGGTTCTTATGTGACCATTTAATAAAAACTAATGATAACATGTAGATACTATAACGCTTTACTATGGCAATGCAACTCTCTTTGATAATCTCCATCTCTCCGTAAGACATAACGCCATCTGCCCACTATGCACCTGCCAGGGCCAATGCTCTGGTATGAAGTGATAAATTTCGTATGTTTCAACCCAAGATCATCAGGTTTTAGGGCCTTTGAAAAGCGCCGATCTATCGCAGAAACTCATGGTTGATCCGTTATACCAGGAACCGATAATCTATTAACAACGATTATGGCCTATTGACCCATCATCCGGTCAAGTGTAAATAAC
>CAILMU010000069.1 GCA_903835325.1 uncultured Microcaldota archaeon
CTCCACGCGAAGCCCCCAAGCATCGGATAGAAAAAGGAAGACATATTCAGACGGAAAGATGAACTCTTCAGGGACGTCAAGAAGTACGAGCACCCTATTGCAAGGCATCATTCATTTCCTTAAAAATCCTACCAGCAGGCCGTTTGCTGAAAGCATCCATGATCCAAAAGAGAAGCTCGATGTCGCAATAGAGGCTTAAACCGCATTAGATCCGGCAAAGCTTAGAAAAGAGAGCGCTTGACAAGCTTGAGGGCTATCTCGATAGGAAGCCAGGCTTTTTGAACGCTGAAATAGGGGGTCAATGTGCCCCCGAAGCTGCGGAAATACCGCTCGATTGCCGGAACCATCGATCCCTCGAAATCGAACGTCTCCAGGCCCATCTCCTGGGCTTTCAGAACAGATCGGTACAATGCGAGGGGGCCGGCACCGTGATGGCCTTCATCTTTCTGAAAGCCGCCCAAAAGATAATAGGCTGTACGGGCATCATAAACGCAGTACGTGACGGCTAAAAGCTTATCGGGGGATATGGCCTGAAAGGCGAAACTTCCTGATCCCGGGGGAAATGAGGAAAGCAAGGCCCGCAGCAGGTCCTCTCGAATCGATAGTCCTTGCCGAGACAAAGTGCTTGATATGAAGGATCGGAGTTCTTCGATCGCATTCATTTCGGCTGTTTCAATTCCGTCTCGCTTTGCCTTCGCAATGCCGTTTCTCTGATCTGGGGACATTCTCGCTAGAATTTCCTCGGGTGAAAGCCGAAGATCGATCCGGTAGGTATAGCGAGGGATGACCTTGAAATTGCGCCAATAAAAGGGGAGTGCATCGTTTGAATCCATCGAGAGACCCAATGAGACCGCTGCGGCTCCACTGTTGTCAAGGAAATGTGCCATTGCCTCCATTACATGCCTCTGTTCCTGAGATCGGGAAGCTGGATTGGACGTTCTATATTCGAAAAATGGGCCGATATGAGGAATGAAGGGTGGTGTGCGATAGACCCTAAAGCCGAGCTTTCTCTCCTCCGCAAAGCAAAAGCCACCCCGGAGTTGATCATTCGGATCGTAGATTCCAACGCGCTTGATCGTGTCGCCCAATAGCGACGGCCACGCAAAACGGTCGAAAAGGCAGCCATGTGCTTCGGCGATGTAATCGAATTTAGGGATCTCTGCTGGTCCAATGGTCCGCGCAGTCAAATGACGCTTGGCCATGACTTCACCAGGGGGTATGAAGTACGATACCAAAATCGGCCTGATCCATGAGAGAGTGTGCGAATAAGAGTGAGCATTCTGAACTAAGCGCTGCCGCGCGGAAAGCTGGGGAGACCCGCTTCGATCCCTTTGTAGCAGATAAGAAGCTTCTCCTCCATCTTGTCCCAATTCCATTCTTGCCGGATCCATTGCAGCCCTCTAGCTCCCATCTCGCGCCTCGCCGGATCGTCTTTCAATAGGTCGACGATGGCAGCCGCCAGTTCCGCCGTATTCGTGGGATCGTAAAGTCGCCCGGCTCCCGACTGCTCGATGTAGCCGCGAAAGGAGGGTAGCGCGGAAGCCACCACGGGCAACCCGCAGGCGAGATACTCGAAGAGCTTGATCGGTATGTTCATCTTGTTCTTCGCCACGGGCTGCCACGGGATCAGGCCGATCGAGGCGTATCCTATATGTTTAGATAGCTCCGTGTGGGAAATCCATGAAATGAATTCGATAGAATCTATGATGCCCCGTGCTCTGGCATGTTTCTCCGCCTCCTCTCTCAGAGGCGAAGGTCCGAGGCCGATTAGAAGCAGCATGGCGCGCGGGCAGGCTTCCTTGATCAAGGCTAGAGCATCGAGCATTTGGAAAAGGCCTCGGGTTCGCGACATGGTTCCTTGATACAACAGGACTTGGCGATGTTTGAATCGCTCCGGGAGGAAGTCGGTTCCTGAACCACATGGAGAGAATAGGGCTAGGGGCGGGTAGTTGAATATCGTCGTTGCAGAAATGCCATGCCGGAGGAATGAGTCCCGCGTGGCGTCGTCGGCGCAAATGACAAAGGTGCAGGAGCGTGCGCACTTCTTCTCCACCCAATCAACCGCGTGGGCGGCGGTGCGGCGTAGCCAGGATGGGACCTTATCACTGTTCAGCATCTGCTCCGGGTAGGCTTCGTGGGCGTCGTAGATAAGGCGCATCATCCGGTTCCACTTGAGCAATGGAACGAACAGTACTTGGTCGAA
>CAILMU010000070.1 GCA_903835325.1 uncultured Microcaldota archaeon
GATACGGAATCGAAGACAGTCGGTTCATGGAAGAAGCCTTTCCTGCCCCATCGTTTTCCTCCGCATACGAGTTTCGCCCCCTCGTCCATACCTATCTTGACATACGCCTCTGTCTTCTCGAGCGCGGCCTTGTTGATGAGGGGACCGACATCTGTTCCCTTCAGCGTGCCTTTCCCGAGGCGCAGGGATTTTACCCGTTTGACTATCATCTCGAGAAGCCTGCCCTTTATCTTCCTGTCGGCTATCACCCTGCTTGTTGCCGTGCATCTCTGCCCGGTCGTGCCGAAAGCCCCCCAGACTATCCCCTCTACGGCAAGATGCAGATCCGCATCATCCATGACTATCACCGGATTCTTCCCTCCAAGCTCCAGCCCGACCTTCTTCAGCCCCGCGTTCTTCACTATCCACCCGCCAGTCTCTTTCGAACCGGTGAATGACAATCCGTCTATCCGGGGGTGCTTCACGATAGCTTCGCCGACCGAAGAAGCCGGGCCGGTGACAAAATTCACGACCCCTGGGGGCACGCCTGCCTTCTCGATGATTTTCACCAGCTCGTATGCGCACAGCGGCGTATCGGAGCTCGGCTTGAACACGATAGAGTTCCCGCACACAAGGGCGGGAGCTATCTTCCACCCAGGTATCGCGATAGGGAAATTCCAGGGCGTTATCAGCCCCACCACGCCGACCGGCCTGCGCACTGTCATGCAGAATTTGTCTTTCAATTCGCTTGTCGTTGTGTTGCCAAGGAGCCTTCTCCCTTCACCGGCCATATACTCGAAGACGTCTATCGCTTCCTGCACGTCTCCGAGGGCTTCGGGGAGCACCTTGCCCATCTCGGTCGCCATAAGGAACCCGAGCCTCTTTTTCTCGGCCCGCAGGATCTCGGCTATCCTGTAGAGCATCCTTCCGCGCTCCGGGGCCGGTGTTTTTGACCATCCCCCAAGCGAGTCGCTCGCCGCATCGACTGCCCTCGACACATCGCTCCCATCGCCATTCGGGAACCGTGCCATGGCCTTCCCGGTTGCCGGGTCAAAATCATCGAAATAAGAATCAGCGCCGCACCATCCCCCGTCGATATACATCTTGTATTTAGTGATCATGAAGGAAAAAACCTCCCCTAAAAGATATAAACCCATCTCCGCCTTAACAAAGCCATGAGAACCCGACTTTTTCCGAGGGCCGTAATGCCCTGCGTGTCATTCGTGCTCTTCTTCATCCTATTCACGGGCTGCGCGCAATACCAGGCCCCGACAACGAATGCGAACATCTCCAACCAGACGAGCACGGCGCCTCCTGTCTGCAATGACAGCAAAGCGAATGCGAACCTCTCTTTTTCAGGTTCGATATCCATCGGCTCTGTGATATACAAGGACGCATGCAAGGACGGCTCCTCGGTGAGGAAATATCTCTGCCTTTCCGGCGCACCGGCGAGCAAGGTCGTTATATGCCCGGTGAACAGCTCCTGCATCGATGGCGCATGCGTCATGCAAGAAAACGAGGCCCAGCCGGTGATTTCTCCGCCTATCCGGCCATGCATAGACAGCGACAACAGCCAGGATTTCCATATCCAGGGCACGGTGAGCATCAATTCCGCAGGCACTGTGACGAACTACACGGACAAATGCAACGGGAACTATGATATGGTCGAATACTTCTGCCAGAATGATTCGATGGGTTCAACAAACCACCATTGCGACAACGGCGAAAGATGCCAGGATGGCGCCTGCATCACCCTGGAGAAGACCTGCACGGACACGAACATCAATGATTCTTCCATTGGAGGGACCACCACGCTCTACGGGGGCGGAGTCGTTATCGAATCCGACACGGACAGCTGCGTATCAGGCAACGAGAAGACGGATTTCCTCTGCCAGAACGATTCGATCCAGAACCAATCCATCCAATGCGGAAGCGACGAATACTGCAACAAAGGCGCGTGCCTGAAATACTGCCAGGATTACGACTCCGGCAAGGATTATTTCACCGGCTCCTATGTCGTCGGCCAATACGGCACATTCTATGACAACTGCACGAACTCGACTGCCCTAAAGGAATACTACTGCGGCAAGAACGATCTTCCGGCATCAGTCATTTACAACTGCCCTGGCTATTGCTTCCAGAACAGGTGCATCCAGGAATCAGATACGACGTGCAGGGAATCATCGAGCGGCCATTACGTCAGGATATCGTCAGGCTCCACTGTGATACTCCAGCAGAACGACACGTGCGAAGACTACCAGACCATCAGACATTATCTCTGCGGCTCAGGTGGAATAGACTACACCGAAACGAGCTGCGATAACAGCGAATTCTGCTATGCCGGTTCATGCAAGGAGATAACAACCGCCGGGTGCTATGAATCGAGGGCGGCATCCAGCAGTGACCCGCTCCACACCTTCTCCTATGTCGTCCTGACGTATAACGATTCGATCAAGCAGGTGAAGGAGAACGTGTGCAACAGCGATTACGAATTGACAGAGTATTCGTGCGATGCCGATACGTACCGGGTCAGCTATGTCCGTTGCCCGACAGACGAGGCCTGCATCGGGAACATATGCGTCTATCCGTACACATGTAACGAGACCGATGACGGCATATCTCTGCAGCCTGGAAGCGCTACGATATACGACCAGAACCGGAAGCCGGTGAGGACCGAGCGCGATGCGTGCTTCGACACGCATTCCATCTGGGAGACCTATTGCGACAAGGACGGCAAGATAGCGTATGCACAGCTTCCCTGCCCGGACAATATGACGTGCGACCCAGCCACTGGTTCGTGCGAATGAGGATAGCATTGTTTCATTTTAGATAAAAATATTTGTTGGTGAACAAATATGTTGCTACCGAAACAGCATCTGGAGACCGCGAATCTTGCCGAAGTTTTGAATGTGAGCCAGTTCCAGCCTGCCGGGATAGACATCTCCCTGAAGGAGGCATACCGCTTCAAGAGCGCCGGCAAGATAGATTTCGACAACAAGGAGAGGAAAATAAGCGAGGTCGAGCCGATACCTTTCCAATCCGATGAGGTCGCCCTGCCACCCGGTGCGTACAAGGTGATTTTCAATGAATACGTACGCATACCGAAGGATGCGGCGGCTTTCTGTTTCCCGCGCTCCTCGCTTCTTAGATGCGGGGTATCATTGGAGTGCGCAGTCTGGGATCCGGGTTATGAAGGAAGAAGCGAAGCGCTCCTGATTGTGAGGAACGACCACGGCGTGATACTCAAACGAAACGCGAAAATCGGCCAGATGGTCTTCATCAAGCTAGCGGAAGCCGCGAGCTCGCTCTACGAAGGGAGATACAAGGGAGAGAATAAATGAGGGGGCCGATAGGCGGATATTCGATCCGCTATTTTTTCAAAAATTCATCGATCATCCCATCGATATCCCCGCTCCTGATTTTCATGCTATAGTTGACGTGAAGAATCGGGATCGTCACTTTGACGACTTTGGTTAGGTCTATCGGCGTCCCTGAGACAACGACATCCGCGCCGCTCCGATTTATCGTCTCGGTCAAATCCTCGAGCTGCTTCCCGTAATATCCGAGGGCTGGAACCACCTGCTCCAGATGGTCGTATCTCACATACCCTTCCTTGATGCTCCCGACCGCGAAAGGCCTGGGATCGATTATCACAGCTCCGTTCTTGCTCGCGAACTCGAAACCCGCCCCGTATTTCATCCCTCCATGCGTGACTGTCGGACCATCCTCGATGACGATAGCCTTCTTACCTTTGATGTCTAGTTTTTTCTCGGCAGTGAGCATGAGGTCGGCTTCGATCAATCCCGCCTTCGGATTCGCCTTCTCCTTGTTCTTCAGAATCCGCTTCACATCTGTCGGGTTCTCGCTTATCTTGTTTATGACGACTACATCGGCAGACCTGAAATTCGTCTCGCCCGGGTAGTACCACATCTCATGTCCTGGCCTGAGGGCATCGCACACCACGAAGAGCAGGTCCGGTTTTATGAACGACATATCGTTGTTCCCGCCGTCCCATAATATCACGTCGGCCTCTTTCTCGGCCTGCTTGAGTATCTCCCCGTAATCCACTCCGGCATAGACGATGGCCCCGTTCTTGATGTGGGGCTCGTACTCCTCGCGCTCCTCTATGGTGCATTCAGCCTTGTCCATGTCCGCAAGTGTGGCGAATCTCTGGACCCGCTGCTTCGCGAGGTCCCCGTATGGCATGGGGTGCCTTATCACGACGAACTTCACCTTCCTCTCCCGCAGCATGCTCGCTATCAGTTTCGAGAGCGGGCTCTTCCCGGCACCAGTTCTGACTGCGGTGACGGCAATGATCTTCTTCGAGCTTTTCAGCATCGTCTCTTTGGGCCCGAGCAGGACAAAGCTCGCTCCGGCCGACTGCGCGCGGGATGCCAGATGCATGACTGTCATGTGCGAGACGTCCGAGTATGAGAAATAGACCTCGTCTACATTGTGCTTCCTGATGAGGTCCTCCATGTCATCCTCATGGAATATCGGGATGCCTTTGGGATATCTTTTACCTGAAAGTTCCGGCGGATATCGCCGGTCTGATATATTCGGTATCTGGGTCGCTGTGAAACCTATGACGTTATATCGGTCGTTGTCCCTGAAAAACATATTGTAGTTGTGAAAATCGCGACCTGCTGCTCCGAGGATAATTACGTTCTTTGCCATAGCTCCCATTCTCGCTATAGGTTTTTTATCCTTCCCTGCATGATACCCCGATATGCGGATAATAATCGCGCTCGGAGGCAACGCTCTTCTTCCCAAAGGCGCAAAAGGCACAGCGGCCGAGCAGCTGGACTATGCGAAGAAAGCGATAGCCCAGCTGGAGCCCATCCTGAAATCCAACGAGGTCGTGCTGACACATGGCAACGGCCCGCAGGTCGGCAACCTGCTCATCCAGCAGAATGCGACCGGCGAAGTGGCGAAGATGCCCCTGGATGTCCTCGATGCCATGACACAGGGGGAGATAGGGTATTTCATCGCAAGCGCCATCTCCATGACCGGATTGCATTCGGCAACGCTCATCACCAGAGTCGTCGTTGATCCCAAGGATCCGGCTTTCAGGAATCCAACGAAACCCATCGGCCCATTCTACGAGAAACCTCTTACCTCCGCTATGAAGATGGACGCAGGAAGGGGATACCGCCTCTATGTCGCATCCCCCGAGCCTCTGAAGATACGGGAGCACGACGCCATCTCAGCGCTTCTCGAACGGAATTTCGTCGTCATCGCAGTGGGCGGAGGCGGGATACCGATAAAGAACAATGGGGAGGGGCTTGAAGCGGTCATAGACAAGGACCGGGCGACCTCGCTCCTTGCCAGCCAGATTAAAGGCGACCTCCTCATATTCGTGACTTCTGTGGATTCAGTCTATCTCGATTTCGGGAAGAGAAGCGAGAAGCCGATTTCCAGGATGTCAGTCGCGCAGGCACAGATGCATATCAAAGCCAAGCATTTTTCCGAAGGTAGCATGAAGCCGAAAGTCGAATCCTCGTTGGCTTTCCTCAGAAACGGGGGCAAACGCGTCGTGATTTGCTCGATAGAAGATATCAGGGAAGCGATGGAAGGCAATGCCGGCACGACAATGGTCCCTTGATAATATCCCCCATCCCGGTCCATCCAGACGGATCGCGCTTCCTGCAGCCGATTTCTGCCTCTTTATTTCCAGATACATCGGTTTCAGTACTATTTTTAATCATTGACCGGCCATAGAAAGAATCGCTATGGAGAACACCTCGAAGATCTCAAGCAAGCGGATGCCTCAGGCCATAGGCAAGGCGCTCCTTAATTCTTATATCATCTATCGCTGTTCGAAGATATGGCCGAGCGGCTACCGCCTCATGAGCGAAGGCAGGGACATCCTCCTCGCCACCTGGAGCCCGGGCTCGTTCTATCCAGCCATAAGCGCGCTCGTAGAAGAAGGCATGCTTATCCGCAGGAAGAGCCCGAGCAAGAGGCTGACATATGAATACCATACGACCCCCAAAGGGATCGAATACCTCAAGTACATCTCGAAATATTTCTCGCACCAGGAGGTCAGGGTATTCCTCACCGCGCTCCTTGAAGGCAGCTTCTGAGCAATCAATCTATCAGCATATGCTTGAGCTGCATGACGTCCCGGTACGGCACCACTCCGAGAATCCGCTCTTTCGCATCCACGACGGGTATCGCGCGGAAGCTGTAGCGGGAGAATATCTGGTACGCGTCTTTCAGGGTGCTTCCGGGGCCGAGATTTATCGGATTCTTCGCCATGACGCTGGACAAACGCGATTCGTCGGGCGCTTCGAGGAGCTCTTTGATATCGAGGACCCCCTCCAGCGTGCCGTCCGTCTTGATGACATAGATATACATCACCACCTTCTTCCCCTTGGCAGCTGACGCATACTCGTCTCTCATCTCGCCGACCGTCTTCTCAGGAGAAGCGCTGATGAACTCGCGCGTCATGAAATTCATGACCCGTTCATCGTTCTTCTCGAGTATCGCCTTCACCTTCTCAGCATGCTCCTTGTCGAGCATGTGGATGATGACTTTAGCATCCGACCACGGCAAAACCCCCAGGACATCCGCGGCCTGGGCAGGCGTCATGATGTTCACGAGCTTCGCTATCTTCGTCTTCTTTATCGAATTGATGAGCTGCCTTTGCACGTTGGGGTCTATCTTCTCAAGGGTGTCGGATGCGCGCTCAGTGTCCAGGCCCTCGAAAATCGTGGTCCTCTGCTCTGATGGGAGCTCGTGAAGTATTTCTGCGATATCCGCAGGGGGCATCTCGGCTATCTTGTCTTTCAGGATGTTCAGTTTCACATCGCCCTTGAAAGAGCCCATGTTCGCAAGCGGCTGGATATATCTCCATGGGATGAGGCCGACCTTGCTGAATTCACGGGGGCCGTAGAACGTCTCGGCAAGCCATGTGAGGTGCATGCGCCGGAACAGCGCAAACCTGCTGACATCCACGTGCGTGACATAGAACGAGCCGCCGCGTATCGATATCTTGAAATCGTATACTACTTCGACCTCCCGGTTCTCGATATCGAGTATCTTCTTGTCCAGGATATGGTCTTTGAGAAGAAGCGCGTCCTCGGCAGGCTCTCCCTCGTATTTCGCCGCATCGTCTACCTCGAGGATGACCTCCTTGAACCCTTTCGGGAATATCCTCTGGACCTTCTCTGTCGGGACTATGAGCGAAGGGTCGCCCCAGGGCCGGCCTATCACGAAATGCGTGACTTTCGCCAGCTGCTCGCCATCCTGGACGACCATGTCGCTCAGTATCCCTATCTTCTTTCCGTTGATGAGCGCCTTTGCCCCGAGAAGGTCTGAGAGGAAGAAATTGATGTCTATCTTGCGCCCGTTGTCCAGATTCTCCATCAGATCAGCCCGTTGCCCTTAATTATAGTATAAAATTTAAACACCAATAGGAGCACCAGGCAAAGCAGGTACAGCCTCAGCAGGAGGAGCACCGCAGACACCCATCGGTTCATCTTCACCCGGGGCGTCTTGTATTTCTCGTTTATCTCGCGGACCCGGTCCACCATGTCCTGCATGAACCCCTTCATATCGCGGTATTTCTCGAAAACAAAGTCAAGCATGCAAATCACTTCGGTTCGTTCATTTCAGCAGCTCCGGGAACAATGTGCTTACCGCATATAGCGTGGACAAAATGATGAGGGAAAGCACGATGAGCCCGCCCAATATGTTCTGGAAGAGCGTGTTCTTGTACTTGCCCATTATCTCCTCATCGTTGAGCAGTATTATGAGGAATACCATCGCCGCGGGCAGCAGGGTCACCGCTATCACCTGCACGAACAGGGTTATCAGCACGAGCGGAGCGCCGGGAATGAGGACCACTGCCGCGGCTGTCGTGCTCGTGAGGAAATAGAACAAGTAGAATCCTGGCGCCTGGGCAGAGCCGTGGTTGAGGGAATGCGCCCATCCGACCACCTCGCCCCATGCCCACGAGCTCGCGAGCGAGATGCATATCGCGCCTATGAGCCCGGCATCGAACAATCCGATGGCCAGCATCGTCCCGACCCAGGGGTTTATCGGCATGAGCTCCTGGGCCGCTTGAGCCGCCGAATCGACTTTTGCCCCATACAAAAGGGTCCCTGTGACGATCACGCAGAATACGGCTATGAGTATCGTGAAGACCGCCCCCATCGCGGTGTCTAACTTCCCAAACGGGATGTCTTTCTCTTTCATGCCTTTGTCGACGACAGAGCTCTGCTGGAAGAAAATCATCCAAGGGGCTATCGTGGTCCCTATGTTCGCCATCAGGAAAAACAGCAGTTCGCCATTGAGCCCTCCGGGGAAATTGGGTATCGTCGCACCCTTGATCACCGCAGAGATGTCCGGGTGGACCATTATCGCGGCGGGGATGAACACGAGGTTCAGGGCGCAGAAGGCCAGCATTATCTTCTCCCATGTCCAATACTTGCCCCCGAGCACCATCGCCCACATGATTATCAGGACGACTACTATGGTGATGATCGGCGGGATGCCGAAAATGCTCGCAGCGGCGGTCATGCCGATGAATTCGGTTATCAGGGTCAGCCAATCCGTGAGGCCCAGATCGAAGAGCGAGAACCAGCCCCAGAAGGAACCGAAGGCATCGAAGATAGCTTCGGCATGGCCGCGCTTCGTGACGGCGCCGAGGCGGACAGTCATCTCCTGAACGATATATGCGACCGGACCCAGTATTATAAGGAACCAAAGAAGATTGTATCCGTATTTCGCGCCGGTCGCGGCGTAGGTCGTTATCCCGCCCGCGTCGTTGTCGGCTATCATGACTATGAGGCCCGGGCCGGCTATCATGAGGTATGTCACGATTGCCTTGATGACGCGACGGTAGTTGTAATAGAGGTCCGACACAGAAGCCATGAAAGCACCGATCAGTTGAAACCTTGTCGGGGCGTTTCGTCCCGGCCGTCATCATTTTTCCGGATATTTGATGTTTGCCTGTTGAAAACCTGCGCTGCAATCATATATAATAGTTTTGGTAATCAGTTGGATTTCTTGTAATCATAGGTTGTTCAGACATCGACAATGACAAGCGCTTTCCAGCCATCCTTGCCCTTCTTCAATTCGAAATGATGCCAGCTCACGGCCTTGACATCGACGACCATGCGGTGCCTGGCGGTATCTATCTCCTCTCCTTTGAGGGTGGCTTCAAGCGAGAACTTCGGCGAATCACCGCTCTTCGATTTCGTAATCTTTATCGAGAACGAGCGGAAAATGAGCATCTCGGCATCCTTGAGGAAGACCAGTTCGTCGAGGAAATCGTGGAGCAGCCTCTCCTCGCCTGCCGCATGGATTGTTATCTTCCGTTCGACCTTGTCTGCGAGTATTGAAGAATCCTCTATCATGGTGTTCGTGAGGGCGATGGCTGCGCTCTCGAAAAGCTCCTCCAGCGTCCTGCCGTCGGCTTCGAATGCCACATCAGCGGCGGTCAGGTCCTCTCTGTATCTGTATCCCATGATTATCACGGTCATCACGGCCGAATCCTGCATCCGTCCAAGCTTTCACGGATTTTTTTCTCGATTTTGCCGATGCTTTCGCCGATGAACACAAGTTCGGTCCTATCATTCTTAAACTCTTTCTTGTTCGTGCGTCCCGCAGCCCGGTCGACCAGGAAGGAGCCCTTCTCGGTCATGATGAAGCCTTTGGCGCGGTATATCCCCTCAGGGAGATTCTCGATGAATGCGATTGTCTTATCGTGTTCCATCTTCCGTTCGGTCGAATACACGAAACTCCCGAATCCGGTTTCGTGCGCGCCCGGGATTCCTTTATGGGGATTTTTCGTAATCGAACCCGGTTTCTCCGCCTCCATCCCTTTTTTTGCGCCGAACACGCTCCCAATATCCATTTCGCACCTGCTCGTCTCGATTATCGATGCATGGGGATTGATATCCTTGATGATGGGACGTACCCGTTTCTTTTCCTCTCCGCTTTCGATCAAATCGCATTTGTTGATTATCAATATGTCCGCGAGCTCTATCTGTTCGCGCCCTGTGTGCCCGATGACAGGGAATCTCGATATGGCATCTGCATCCACGACTGTGACGATGGATTCGAGCCTGAGGCTCTTGATATTGTTCTTGATATCATATGCGAGGGCAGATGGCTCTGCGACGCCCGTAGTCTCGACGACTATCCATTCCGGGTCAGCCAATCCAATTAGCTCTTCGACAGCTGATGCGAATTCACCGGAAAGCGAGCAGCACACGCATCCTCCGGAGAGCTCGGCGATACGTATGCCTTTCCCCTCGATTATCCTCCCATCTATGGAAATCCTCCCGAACTCGTTCATCACGATTGCGATGCGCCTGCCTTTCTCGAGACTATCCTTGATTATCCGCTCGAGCAGTGTCGTTTTCCCTGCGCCGAGATAGCCAGTGATGACAGTGACGGGAATCGCTTCTTCCATGAATGTTTTTGTTGGAGGGAACGGGTAATAAACCTGGATGAAAGTCGTAGTCCGTGCCAATATTTGGGTCAAGGCGCGTATTTTTATATATTGCAGAAAATATCTGTCCATGCGACCGATATATGTAATATTAGGGATCATTCTGATAGCAGGCCTTTCTTTCTGCGCCACCAACAACGTGTCTTCGTGCCAGAACATAACGTCTTCAGGCGTGTACAATCTGAACACGACTCTCTCAGGGGCGCCCAACGATGCCTCTGAGATTTGGGCCTCGGGTTTGGCGTGCATCAAGATAGATTCCGACAACGTCCTGCTCGATTGCCGCGGTTTCTCGATTCATTCGACCTCGGGCGTGAGCACATTTGCGGTCGCGATGAACAAGAGCCATTCGAACATCACCATCCAGAATTGCAGGATAGTCAACTACACCAACTCTATTTTCCTCCAAAACGTATCCTCCGGCCTTATCTTCAACAACACCATCACCAACTGCACCGGGACCCCCATGCTGATAAACTACACCAGCTCTTCCCTGAATATCACCAGCAACGTCCTGGTCAATGTCAGCAACGGCATCGTATTGTACGGTTCATGCCAGGACTGCCAGGTCAGGAACAACTATATCCAAGGCGGCGATTTCGGCGCTTTCTACCCGGCCGGATTCTACATGAGCCTCCAGAACGGCGCTGTTGTGAACAATACGGTCAACGGCCTGAACATCGGGTTCTTTGTGCAACTGTCCAATTCCACAGCCGCGAACAACACGGCGTCCGCCAACAGACAGACTGGTTTCTATTTCTTCAACAGCGATCACGTGCTTATCCAGAACAACAGCGCATCATTCGCTGAAAACAGGTACTTAGAGTCCTCCGATTCCGGTTTCTATTTCGTTTCGGTCACAAATTCGACGGTCGTCTCGAATCGGGCTGACGGGAATTACGGGCCGGGTTTCCTTGTGCCGAGCAGTGGCCCGGCAGTCAACCTCACATTCATCAACAACGTCGCGAACTCGAGCTATGCCTCGGACACATACGCGCCTGGGTACGGTTTCTATATCGGGATAGGCAATGTCGTCCTCATCAACAACACGGCATACGACAATGATATCGGATTCCGGACCCAATCCAATTGCAATCTCACGATCAATACCGCGCACAACAATGACTTCGGGTTCGTGGTGGATTCATCCGGGACCGGCAATCTCCTTCTCAACAACACCGCGTTGAACAATTCCATCGGTTTCTCAGATATACCGAGTTCCTATCTGAACAGGTTCTTGAACAACACCGCGGACTACAACCTTTACTCAGGTTACGATATATACGGGGCGAATGAGACCCTCATCGGGAGCAGGGCCGATCACAACGGGCAGACATTCGATGGCTACGGATTCCATTTCCGGCCTGGCGCCATAAACAATACAGCGTCATCGAACACGGCCGACTACAACACCCTGTACGGTTTCTTTTTCGATGATTCCCCCGGGAACAACCTCACAGGCAATACAGCCCAGGGGAACTTGCATTATGACCTTTATGTCGATGCGACCAGCAAAGCGGGCTGCGCTGTCGTTGTCTCCAACCTGGTCGGAACCGGAGGGCAGCACGTATATTATTCGAACGTGCCGGTCAACCTCGTTTCGCCTTCGCCAGCACCGCCAGAGATATTCCTCTGCGGAGCCGACGGTTCGAACCTCACCGGAGTGACGGCGAGCGGCGGCACCCAGAACGACGGCATCGTGCTCCTCTTATCTAACCGTGCGACGATAAGGGATTCGACCTCTTCAGGGAATTATTTCGGATTCAATGTGATTGGGAGCGAAAACGTCTCCCTGATCCACAATATCGCGGACGGCAACAACGACTCGGGATTCATGACGCAGAGCGTCAACGCAACGTTCGTGAACAACAGCGCCTCAGGCAATGCGAAATATGGGTTCGAAATAGGCTCGATATTATTCGGCGGCGCATCGCAATACGATACCCTTATCACAAATACGGCAAGCGGCAACCTGGACTCGGGCTTCCTGCTCTATTCGCATTACAACAGATTTTACGCGAACAACGCTACCTCCAATGCGGTAAACGGCTTCCTCATCAAAGGCGATTACAATTCGTTCAGCAACGATTCCGCGATCGGCAATGGCATAACGAAGAACGGCTTCAACATCACCGGCAGGGACTACAACAATTTCACCGGCATACGCTCGTACGGCAACACGGCATACGGTGTGTACGACGGTTCGACCGGCATAGTGTCCTCATACGACACCTACCGGAACGTGCAGGTGCACGACAACGCCATCGGTTTCTATTTCGTCAACTCGGAAAACAACGCAATCATCGATTCGACAATATACGGCAATTCGCAGTACGGCATCATCGACCGGGCGCCCACCAGCCCCGGCTTGGCCTTGCAAGGCTCACGCCTTTATAACAACCCGGTAGAGATTTTCGAGGACTCCAATTACCTCGCTTTCATAAGGCCTTTCAGTTTCGCCATCAATGATACCGTCCTCGGTTCAGCGAATCCGGTGAATATATCGATTTCGGATTCTCTGAGCGATGGAGGCCTGCAGATAAGCGAATCATCCGCTCCGTCCGGGTCATCGCCATCCGGTTACTCCCCAATGGGCAAATATCTCAAGATAAACTTCACCAATGGCGAACCGGCCCTGGATTCGCTCTCCATCCACTACCTAGCCAGCGATGTCGCCTCATTCAACGCGAGCACGGTATCGCTTTTCATCTGGAACCTGACATCCTGGGTGGTGGCGCCGAGCCAGTCCCTGAATGAGAGCACACGGACAGTGAGCGCATTCACCCTCTCGAACATCACGAGCGACGACATCTACGGCGTCTTCGCCGAGGGTGTTGCGACCCCACCCCCATCCGGCGGAGGCGAGACAACGACGAGGGTCTGCCCGTCGGATATATCGCTCGAGTATGGGTGCTCTTCCTATTCCGTCACCGTCCGCGAAAGCGACGGGGTCGTGATAAAGGGTGCAAGGGTCGAGATAATCGCCCCGAACGGCCCGGCGACCTCTCCGACATACTACGACAACACGAATTCCGACGGCATCGTGACTTTCCCTGACGGCACCCTATGCGGGCAGACTGTGACGATAAACGCGTATACCAACTCGTGCGATGCGATAAAGACAATTACCGCCACTATCCAGTGCGGAGGTTCCGCTTGCGGATGCAATACGGATGCCGACTGCAAGAGCAACGAATATTGCGATCTGTCGGCGCACCAGTGCAAAGCCGACTGCCAGTGCACCAGCTACCAGGCCTGCGAGAACCACGTGTGCAAGAACGAGCCTTGCGCAGGTGGGCAGTGCGACTCTTCAAGCGACAACCCGAACTGCCACTGCTCTGCAGTCAAGACCTGCGACATGAGCACAAGGACCTGCAAAGCTCAATGCTCGCAGGATGCCGATTGCGGGACCAGACAATACTGCGACGCCGGTCAATGCAAGGGCGGATGCTCGAGCGATGACGAATGCGGGCCCGCACAGTATTGCGATGGGACCACCCACGCATGCACGGATCTCGGCTGCGGAAAAATAGAGAACCACAACCTTGTCCAGAGATGGGACTGCGGAGGCGACAATTGCCCTGCATGCGCAAGCGGCGCCAGCTGCGATGCTACGACGCACACGTGCAAGCAGGGCGGAAACCTTACCGGCCCGACCTCGGGTTTCGTAGGTGAGAACGTCACCGTCTCAGCAACCGTCCCTGACCCGGCAACCGGCGGAACCAAACCCTGCGCCTTCTGCGCAGTGTCGGTAGAACAGGGCGGGAAATCCGTCCAGGTGACGACAGATGCGAACGGGAAAGCCATCGTGAGGCTGCTCTCCACCGGCGCGGTGAAATTCACGCTTCTGAGCACCAACGGCGTTCCGACCGCTTCCCTGGAAGTCCAGTCCCTGCAGAAGACCGCGCCAAGTACAAACCCTGCGCCGACCTGGCTGGGGATGCTGACTGCAGCCGCGCCCTTACTCATAGGGCTCCTCCTCATAGCCACGATACTGTTCATCATCTGGCGCTCGAGGAAAGGGGAGAAGTTCAAGCCCATGAGAAAATGAGATGAGGGGTATCCCCTCGTTTTTCCTTTTTTATCTTATTATCTTGATCTTCCCTTCTTTTCGCCGATTCCCCCGAATCATCCCTTGACATTCGCAATCGGGACCAGCTTCACGACCTTCCTGGAAATCCCTGCGTTATGGGCCGTCTCGATGACCTCATCGATATCCTTGTATGCGGCCCCTGCCTCTTCAGCAAGCCCGGCATAGGATGCTGTCTTCACCAGGATGCCTCTCTTCTCCATGTCCTTCTGGAGCTCGTCGCCCCTGTACAGCTGTTTGGCCCTTGTGCGGCTCATGGTCCGGCCGGAGCCATGCGCTGTCGTGAACCATGTCTGGGCTCCTGTTTCAGCCCCCACAAGAAGGTATGAACCTGTCTCCATGCTCCCGCCTATGATTATCGGCTGGCCGTCATCCTTATAGCGCGCCGAGACTTCCGGCCTGCCTGGGCCGAAGGCGGCCGTGGCGCCTTTCCGGTGCACTATCAGCTCCTTCCATCCGCCATCCACCTGATGCTTCTCCAGGGAAGCGCGGTTGTGCGCTACATCGTAAATCTGTTTCATCCCCAGTTTCTCAGCATCCGTCTTGAAGACATCCGAGAAGACCTCCCGGACACGGTGGAGTATCGTCTGGCGGTTGGCAAAACTCATGTTCATGGCGCATTTCATCCCTGAGAAATAGTTCTGCCCTTCCGGGGAATTGAACGGAGCGCTTGCGAGCTCGCGGTCGAGTATCTTGATTTTATATTTGCTCTCCATGACCTCCAGGAAGATATTCAGGTAATCCGTCGCGACCTGGTGGCCGAAACCGCGCGAACCGCAGTGGAACATGACGACTATCTGGTCGGGGAATATCCCCCACCGTTTCGCCAAAGCCTTGTCGTGGATGTTCTCCTCCTTGACATGCTGTATCTCAAGGTAATGGTTTCCGCTCCCCAGGGTCCCTATCTGGTCCTTTCCCCGTTGCACGGCCTTGTCGCTAACAGTCCTGTTGTCGGCATTCTCTTCCCTTCCGCCTAGCTCGGTGACCTCCAGATCGTCCTTCCAGCCATAACCATTGTCGATGCACCATTCGGAACCTTCCTCCACGACCTTCCTGAAAGTCGAGGCATCGAGCTTCACGAATCCCTTGCTCCCGACTCCAGCAGGGACGCTTTTGAACAGCTTGTCAAGGAGTTCATGTATCTTGGGCTGCACATCCTTGATAGTCAGGTCCGTGCGTATCAGCCTCATCCCGCAGTTGATATCGAAACCGATCCCGCCCGGCGATATCACTCCGCCGTCGTTGGTGTCCATAGCCGCGACCCCGCCTATCGGGAAGCCATAACCGCTGTGCCCGTCCGGCATGCAGAAAGCGTGCTTCACTATCCCCGGAAGGGTGGCGACGTTGGTTATCTGGTCGAACACATGGATGTCCATGCCATCCAGAAGCGCTTTGCTCGCGTAGATGCGGGCAGGGACTCGCATCCCCTGTTTGTAGCTGGGGTCTATCTCCCAGATGTAATCCGTGATTTTCTTCATATCCGGTCTTTTGATATCGTCATTGTAGCCCATAATCGCACCTTAAGGAATAGAAATTGCCTATAACATAATAGAGATGACCTATAACCTATTTAATAGAAATAGATAATCAAATAATCATATCATAAATCCAAATCATCAATGATATCCCGAAATGGTCGGTCCCATGTCTGGTTCTCCAATGCAGAAAAACGAAGCCAAAGACGGGGCTCTCGACTGCCGGGGCCCGAGAGGCTCGAAATCGAGTTCGCCGGGGCTGGTGGACAACCCCTCTCAAATCGCAAGGTGGCGTTCCATACTCGAGCGCTACATGGAGAAGAATCCCGCATTCCAGCCATTGATGATACAATTGGACAACGGAGATCTCCATAGCCCGAGGGATATCATGAGGGCGCTCGCGAAAGCATCCCCAGACTCCTCGGGTTTCCGGGCGATCGCAGATGAGATAATCCAGAGCGTGGAGGCGAACGAGAAGTTCCTATTCACGAAAGCCTCCATCTTCCAGCAGCTTGCCGTCCACGGGTCTTCGATGGATGCTGCGGCTTTGGCGGACCTGATGGATCTCTCCAGGCCGCTCGGACTTGATGCCGAGCAGACCGCCAATATGCAGAACCTCGCGGATAATATCGCCAAGCAGAATGGATTAGGCAGTGTGGACAGCAGCCTCAATTTCATGGCGAATCCCGCGAATCCCGCCTCGCAACCCATTGCTGCCGATGCGGCGCAGACGATTGCCCAGCAAAACCCCAGCTTCCCGCAAGCCGCGGACCAATCTCCTATCGAGTTCGAGAACGAGAGATACAACAAGAAAGCGGGGAACGGCGCTTCGACGACCACGGAGCGTTCCTCATCTCCGGTTTCGTCAGTGCACGGACCATCATCTGCCGAATCCGACTTCGCCGGCTTCATGATGGTGCGCGAGGCGCAGGCCAAGGCGAGCGGTCCTGCAGCGCACGAATTAACGACGCTCGAACGCTCAGCATTGAGCCTCGACCGCAAAGAAGAAACGAGCGAAAGCACAAGGATTTCGGACCAGGACAAACAATCAGCCCTCTCAGATGGCGGCAAACCCAACGAGTACATGATAGACCTCCAATCCAAGGATCCGATAGAACGGCTGAAATTCTTCTTCGCGAACATGCTCGGGATCCAGCCATCCAACGATTCGGATGATAAAGGAGGAAGCGACACCTTCCCGAAAGGCCCTCCATCCTGCCCGCCCATCAAGGTGCAAACTGCAACAACCGCGGAAGCTCAAGAACCTAAGGAGAAGACAATCCGTGCCGCAGTCGTATTGCAGCCTATGGAGCCGCTCACATTCCGCCTCAGGCAAGGGAGGTTCGTGACTGCATCCTCGCTCGCATTGACCCCGCCGGCATTATCGCAGGACAGAACCGTATCGCCGGTAGCTGGCAAAGTTTCGCAAAAACCCGCAGAAAAGACAGGCGGACCGCAAATCGATCCTAAAAAAACATCCCCCGTATCGGTTATTCCATCATCCACCCCGAGAAAGAAAAATACCGATGCCAAACCCATCGAATCGAAGATGGTTGCAAAACAAAAAGCCGAAGCTAAAAAGAAGGATATCCGGAAAAAATTCTCGGAGTCTGAAAGAGAAAAAAAGGAGCAACGAAAGAAGGCCGAATCAGGGATAAACAAATCCAACGCACCTGGGCGCGCAAAATCCGCTAATAGAGCTGGCCAACTTACGGCGCCTGGGGAAAAGAGACGCCGTGACGAGCATCGCCCGGAGGAAATAAAGAAGCGATACGAATCCGCTTCCGCAACCGCTAAAAAAACCGATCGCTCCCTACGCGCCGGGAAAACATTCACGAGGAAGGATATGCGCGCCCGTTCGATTCCTATGTCAAAGGCCCGATCCGATATAAACCGGAATGCGGGCAGGAAGCGGACAACCGTCTCTCTTGTCACTAGCGATAAGAAACCGAGGAAAAAACCCGTCCATCGTTTATAAAAACATTTTCTGGGAGTCCTTACCATGCGCCTGCAGGTCATTTTCTGCCTTTTGCTCTCATCGCTCTGCTTCTCCGCAGCCCTGAACATGTCATCGTCATTGGACAAATCAGGGGATCTGACGATGAAGATAAAAGCCGAATTCCCAGGAGACGAAGGCAAAGAGGTCAACCTGACGCTTTCCGCACCTATCGATTCTGTGGTTGTGAAGGATCGCAGCGGCCTCGAAATCAACTATTCCATCCTTCAATCCGGCAACAACACGGTGATCTCGGCCATAGTGCCCACTGATTATCTTGAATACGACATCGAATCCGATTCCTTCACAGATAAGGAGGCTGGCATGTGGACGCTGGATGTGTCCCTCGGATCTTCGGATAAACTGAGCTCGTTCTACGGCACGATTGTTTTCCCGCCGGATACGACTATCAAGAGCTCCAATGGCGCTATCAGCCAGAACGGCGGCTCGCTGGCGATCGTCTGGCAGGGGACCGCAGTCGATACGAACCACAGGCTCCATCTAAGGGCCGGTTACGAAATCGCAGAGACGGCACCTCCCGACGATCTCCCGCTGATTGCCGGCGCTCTCGTAATCTCCATCGCTATCGCTTTGACTCTCGCGTATCTGTTTTTTTCCAGGAAGCGCGCGATTTCGCAAAGAGCATCCTCCGAACGGGATTCCTTCAGTCCGAAGCCTCTTCCTGAGCACATATTCACGGTCCAGCCTCCGCAGGAGAAACCCGAGAAGGGCGGAAAACTCGAATCCAATCCGGTTTTCAAGACCCTGGACGATACCGACAAGGAGATACTGCGGGAAATCGCAAAACAAGGGGGAAAGACTACCCAGGCGCATCTCCTGTTGAATACGCATATCTCAAAAGCGACCCTTTCGCGGAGGATAGACTCACTGGCGAACCGCGAAATAATCGTGAAATCTCAGAAAGGCATCCGGAATCTCATCAGCCTTTCAGAATCCATCACGAAATAATATCGTTCCACACCTCATTATCCATCATCGCCGTAGACTGTTCCACTCGTTCCAGGGAAAATATAAATAGCGTTCCGGGCCAGCCCTCTTTGTGCCTGCGCATTGCGCGGGAGGAAAAAAAGAAAATGAAAAAATCGCGAAAAATGATATGGGAAATGAATTGAATGCAAAACAACAGAAAACGATAATGATTATTGAGGTGAATGATATGGAAATGAAATATGCGCTCGTATTCGCGCTTCTGGCCATCGCAAGCCTTTCATATGCCGCTTCTCCAAGCGCGGCGAAGGGTCAAGGCCTGAACGCGGCTATGGACGATGTCAAATGCAAGAACGATTTCACACTAGGAGTCATTGATTCGATAAAATCCGCGGCCCCTGACGGTTCGGGTTCTCTGGATGCAGTCGCAAGCACCCTGCAGGCCGACGAATCCAAACTGCAGGCGTATACGGATTCCAAAGATGTGGATGGATTCAGGTCTTATCTTAAATCGAACTACAATCCGGACCTCAGGACAGCGAAATCCGATGTCCAGGACTGGAGGAAATCAGCCAAGAACCTGAGCAACAACACCAGGGAATCACTGAGAACCAGCTATAATGACCTGCGGAGCACCTATGAAAGCTGCAACCTGGACGCGGTAAAAGCCCATGCCCAGGAGAAGGTTCAATGGTACGAATCCGAGCTGGACAATGCCGGCGCAAAGGCCGATAACCTCAGCGGAAAGGGCATCGATACATCGAACCTCGGATCGATCATAAGCGATGCGAGGAGCGGTATCGTCTCCCCGCTGTCCTCAGCCATCGATTCGGCCACCGACGCCAAAGGGATACAGGCCGCCCTCAAGCAGTACTGCCTCTTTGACGGATGCACCGACGGCGACAATTTCCACTTCGCAGCGAAATTCGAGACCGCGAAGCTGGATGACGTACTGACCAAGCTGAACGCCAACCCGAACGCACAGAATGCGACAGCCCACATACAGGCTGCGCAGGATGATCTCAGTTCAGCGTCAAGCCTGCTGAACACGCTCGGGATGTCGCAGGCGTCCGACAGCCAGCAGACCCAGCTATGGAACTCCATCAAGGATGCGGCCACCAATGTGAAAGAGGCCATATCAGAAATGAGGTCGAAGTGAGATGGATGCCAAATTGCTGGCGCTAGTCTGCCTTTCCTCCGTTCTGCTCCTTTTCGGATGCATAAACGGAGGCAAGAGCGCTGCATCCAAATCATCCCTGCCCAGCGCGCCTTCCGGCGCGGCGAACGCATCGCCTGCCGGAGGTTCGCTCGGGGACAAAGATATCTCGCCACAGGTAACGCCAGATGATGCTTCGGTATTGCCGGATGAGAATCTCATCCCGCCGGACAATCTCTCGGCGCCCTCCGATGGTGCCGCTATGTCGCAAGGAAGCGCCCAGTCTCCGCATTCCAACGCGTCGTCTGGCGCTGACATCTCGCAATTGACGGTTTCGGACTCCGACATCGCGATCGTCGAGATGAACGACAGCGGGATAATCAGCGACGAAGATGTCGTTGAACCTTGGTAGACCTGGGGGATCTTCTTCTTTTCCTTTTTTCCAATTCAATTAAGATTTTATCCGTTCCATATACGGAAAGGAAAATGGGTGCTATGTCATGTCCATTGTGGAATACGGTGAATACAAGGGGAACAAGCTGCTTATCCTGAAACGAGATGAGAACGACAAGTTCCCGTTCAGCTTCGGGAAAGGGAAAGCCAGGCTGATAACGGAGAACTTCGAGGCGATCAAGAAATTCGCCGAGGAGGAATAGGGTCTTCTTATGGCGAAATGCATACTCTGCAACGATGAGAAGGACACCCGGCGTGTTTTCCTCGGGAGCGCCAGGGGGATATCCAACGTGTGCTTCGACTGCGCGCTCAGGTTCTTCAAGATACGGGTCGAAGCGTGAAAACCGGTGCTTTCAAGACATTTTTAAAAAGGTCGCATCCAAGCTTTTATCAGCTAGTCCTAGCTCCTGTAGTCTAGCCCGGTCAAGGATATCAGACTCTCAAGGCTTTTTGACACCGGTTTTCAGCCGGCCAAAAACCCTGGAAAAAGGTGTGAGGCGTATCCTCCGCTTTCGGAGAACTCTGAGGACCCGGGTTCAAAAGCCAAAAAAGCTGGCGCTTTTTTGATTTGCCAGCATGGCTGTCAATCCCGGCAGGAGCAATTATTTCTTACATAACTGCTCGGGTAGGCAAACGGACATAGTTCGACACAATGGACGGCTTACTCCGAATCTTCCGCTCTTTTTCGGCCCAGCGGTAGCGCAGACGTGCAACATTCTGCATAAATGAATAAATGGACTGGATGCGAGGTGTTGCTGTGAAGTATGATATACATCGGTACGGGCCGCAGCTGAAGAGCATGCTTAGACGTTTGGCTGAGGATAAATCGGTTTTGGAGCGGAATAAAAAGAAAATCTACGAATTCGACAACCATCTGCTTACTCTCGGGCTCAAGGATTGCCGGAGGGCCAAGTATATCTGCCTTCTTCGATGGCTTTCCAAACAGTTAGCTAAACCTTACGAGAAGGCGACCAAAGAGGATATCGCTAAGGTCGTTCAGGAATTGCAGAATTCTGATCTCTCGGATTGTAGCAAAGTTGACCGGAAGGTGACGATTAAACGGTTCTACAAGTGGCTGATAGGGAACGACGAATTCTATCCCCCGGAAGTCCGATGGATCAAGTGCAAGCTGACCCAGCGCTATAAGATGCCGGAAGAGCTCATAACCGAAGAAGAGGTCCAACAATTAGCCAATGCAGCCGACAAACCCCGCGATAAGGCCTTTATTCAATGTTTATACGAGACTGGGTGCCGGATTGGGGAATTGCTCACCTTGCAGCTAAAGAACGTCACTTTTGACGAACACGGTGCCATTCTGAGGGTTACAGGGAAAACAGGGGATAGAAGGGTAAGGATTGTCGCTTCTGCGCCTACTTTGGCTTCTTGGCTGGATTACCACCCCCACAAGAACGATCCAGAAGCCTATCTATGGTCCAGGAACATTAATCGGGGCACAAAAGACACGCTGACCATGAGATACGTCAATGCCATGATGCTGATTCGGAGGCTGGCAGTAAAGGCCGGGATTAAGAAAAGGGTAAATCCGCATGTTTTCCGGCATTCCAGGGCTACGGTCCTGGCCAACAAGCTCACGGAAGCTCAGATGAAGGAGTATTTTGGCTGGGTCCAGGGCAGCGATATGGCTAGTGTTTACGTCCATTTGAGCGGCAGGGACGTAGATAATGCCATTCTTGGTGCATATGGCCTCAAGACCGAAGAGCATAAAGAACTAGAGAAGTTCCGGCCGATTACTTGCGGACGATGCAATTCTAC
>CAILMU010000071.1 GCA_903835325.1 uncultured Microcaldota archaeon
ATCCAGCTCGATGATTTCAGAAAAATCAGAGTCAGAGTCATGATGCATCTCCACCCAGTCTTTCTCCCTCTCCTGCATCCTCAGGTAATCCTTCGTGACATCGTCTGACGGGAATACGGATGTTGTCGCCCCGAGCTCAGCGCCCATATTGGTTATCGTGGCCCGCTCAGGCACGCTCAGTGTCTTCACGCCGTCGCCGAAATATTCGTATACCTTGCCGACACCGCCTTTCACATCGAACCTGCGGAGCATCTCGAGTATGATATCCTTTGCCGACACCCATGGCCTGAGTTTCCCTTTGAGCCTGACACCGACAACTTTCGGAGTGTCAAGAAAGAACATCCCCCCGCCCATCGCGATGGCGACGTCGAGGCCTCCAGCGCCTATCGCCAACGAACCCGCACCGCCTGCGGTGGGGGTGTGCGAATCAGAACCTAGAAGCGTTTTACCTGGCCTGGCGAAGCGTTCGAGATGCACCTGATGGCAGATGCCGTTACCCGCACGCGAGTAGAGGACGCCGTATTTCGCCGCGACGCTGCGCAGATAATCGTGGTCGTCAGCGTTCTTGAAATCAGTCTGAAGCATGTTATGGTCGACATATGAGACCGAGAGTTCGGTATTGACTTTTGGAAGGCCCATGGCTTCGAATTCAAGGTATGCCATGGTGCCGGTGGCGTCCTGTGTGAGCGTATCATCTATCTTGATTCCTATCTCTTTGCCCGTCTCATAGCGGCCATCCTTCAGATGCGCCTTCAATATCTTTTCCGTTACCGATGCCATCAAGATCACTCCCTTGCTTGTTTCCATTCGGATTGGTCATTTTCGGATAAAAGAGACTAGATTTGACTATCAGCAACAAGTTTTAAAAAACAAGTCATAGGACGTGGTTTTTTCGACTATTGACGTTTGTTTTATGAGGATTGATGCCGGGGAACCAGTTGACGGTATGCTCGTCCAGGATGAACACATCGTAATTCACGATCTGGTCCGAGAAGCGCTCCTTGATCTTGTTCAGTATTGTGCGAAGCTCGCGCGATTCCCGGACAACGAATTCTGCGGCCACATCGTATTTGCCGAGCGTCGTGGTGGCGAATGTAGACTGGGGGAACTCGGCGACGAAGCCGACCAGTTTGGGGACAGCGCTCTGGCGCTTCAATGAGAAATCGACCTGCAGGTGCTGGAGGCCGAACTTCTCGAAATCGACATCCAGGACCGGGCTGCCGAGGACATCGAATTTGCGCAGGCGCTTAACCCGGTATTTGATGACATTGGTATCCGTTTTGTTCTCGCTGGCGAGAGTGACCAGCGGAGTCCGGGCATTGAGCGCGAGGGTACGGATTATGGAATAATCCAGCGCATCGACCGGGCTTTCATGGAGGGATTCAGGATATTGGGTATGGAGGAGCTCTCCCTTACCATAGAAGAAGCGGAAATTGAAACGGTGCACATTGGTCATGGTAAGTATCTCCTGTTCCAGGATGTAATCGCCGAATTCCTCGCGGAATGAAGCGAGGAAATGGAGCAGTCCGAGCATGTCTTTGGAGAGCAGGAGGAAGGTGATATCGTAGCGGCCTTCGAGGCTCGCGAAATATGCGATCCCAGGGTATTTCTTTATGAAAGATACGATCGCACGCTCTGTGTCGGAGGTCGTCTTCTGGAATTTGTAGAAGAATTTGTAGTAAAAAAAACCCAGGTTCGAGACGTGTATGGTGGTCGGGAACCCTTTGATGTAGCCTTGGG
>CAILMU010000072.1 GCA_903835325.1 uncultured Microcaldota archaeon
ACGGCGGGGACGAGCTGAGCGCATCCGGGACTGCGTATTGCGTCTTCAGGCAGCACCCGGAGCTCGGCATCATCGGCGCCATCGGGGATATGATGACTCCGCTTCGTGGGATGAACAGGTGGGTCCTTGAAGAAGGCGTGAAATCCGGGGACATCGCCATCGAGAACGACCTTCGCCTCTATGGAAGGTACTGCCGGCCCCTTGTGCAATTCCTGGCATATTGCGACGACCCGTATATCCCCGGGATATCGTACAAGGAAGAGAAAGCCATCGAGCTCCTTCTTGAACTGCGCATCCCGCTCGAGAAGAAGGACGGGACGAAACGGATGTACGCTGATCTGGACCGCGAAGAGAAGACGAAGCTCGTGAGCGCGCTGGTGCGCCTGCTTTCCGGCGCGAACCGCAAGTCGGTCGAGCTTGTCGGCGAGAGCTATATCCTGCCGAAACGTCCAAAAGATGAGACGTTCGAAGCCAACGAGTTCAGCACATTATTGAATGCCTGCGGAAGGCACGGCAGGCCGGATATCGGGGTGGGGGTTTGCCTCGGAGATGAGAAGGCGTACCAGGAGGCGCAGGCATTGCTCGCCCTGCACCGCAAGATGCTCCGGGACGGCGTAACGTTTGCGGCATCATCCATCCAGGACATGGGGCCATTCTATTTCCTCGACGGACGAGGGGTCATCGATGAAGGCATCATCGGCGTGGTCTGCGGAATGGTGATGCAGCAGGGATGGGCAAAACCCCTGATAGGAGTAGCGCTTGGCGATAATGGGATGATCAAAACTTCAGGGCGCAGCCCCAGGACGCTTGTGAACAAGGGATTGAACCTCGGGCTGATGATGAAGGAATGCTCAGGGAAAGTCGGCGGAGTCGGAGGGGGGCACAGGATAGCCGCCGGAAGCTCGATTCCGAAAGACAAGCTGGATGCGTTCCTCCTCGAAGCTGGCAGGTCTATCGGTCCGGTTATCGGGTATAAAATGGATGCCTGACGGGATGGATTCTGGCAATAGACGTACCCCTTACCCCAAGATTTAAATACATAACCCTAGACCTGACTTTAGATGAAGACCCTCAATTGTAAAACTGAGGCCAGGCGCATCGAGGCGGATGCCCTGAAGGAAAGGAGACCGAGGCTAGCCCTAGTCTTGCCTCTAACGGAAGGCTTCACGAAATCCACGAAACCAGTGGAGAACCATGAACCGGAGAAGAAGAAATCGCTTTACCGCAGCGCGGGGAAGGGGAGCAGGTCCAAGGTGTTCATAAGCTCGCATTCGCTGCTGCGAGGATTCTATTACTGCAAGAGCGCCAGGGGAAAAGGCTTCATGGACGCTGAGAGGGCGGCAAGCGGGTTCAAGTGGAACTGGTACATGCACCACCACAAGACCACGCCGAAAGTCGTGCTCGAATGGCTGAAAGAGCACCACCAGAGCTTTGTTTCGGCCCAAACCCACCACGCGACGAATTGGTGGAGGGAGAAGGGAGCGCATCTCCATGGACACGCTGGCAATCATACCGCAGAATCATCTAACGGAAGAATCGATTACCGCATCGGACCGAATGCATGGAACCATAATCATAGCTGGGAATCGTCCGGCTCGATTCACAACTATCAGCACACAATTCACCAAAACGCCTCGTTCGCGCCAATCGCGAATGATAATCGCGCATCCGGAGGGAATGAAGGATTGAACCTCTATCCAGGGGCATGGACGCATGGCGACCCGCGCTCAAGCATCCAGCATTTGAATCATTTGGACTATCCGCACAGTGGGATAGCAAATACCAACCACTCTCCCGCAACCCAAACCCAAAATACCAATACGAGCGATATCTCGTTTTCAAGCGCGACTGTTCCGCAATCCGTTCCGTTCTTGATTATTTCCGCGCCATTGTTTTTCGGGGATGCGGGAATGAACGCATCGAACGATAATGATGGAGGGAATGCTTCCGGTAATGCCAGCTCCGCGACCAGAAAAAACAATCCCATCCCGAATGTCTCCAACGGAGCAGATATTTTTGTTTTAAGTGGCGGTCCAACCACGAGCAATAGCGAGGCTATTCCGACGCAACAACCAGGAAATAAAAAATCGGGCGGAACGGATGCGAGGGATTCGGGGGTCTGTCCTAAGGCCGGCGATACGAACAATCCCGCAGTCTCCACTCGCCAGGAAAATCCAGGTTCATCTTCGCACTCTAGCCTGAAGATCTACAAGTTCAAGCCCCGAGGCTACATGAGCAGCTTCCAGAAGAGGGTTACGCAACTGAAAGTCGCGCAGGGTGCGGCTGGTTTACCGCAATAATTAAATAGGTACGAACAGGCTGTTTTTCTTAGTTAGTCCGCCGCGTTGCTGATTCCAGGCCCTGATTTATCTTTCAACCCGACCCTGCTCAACCCGTACATCATGCCTGCGTTGAAAAGCCTTACCATGTTGCCGTAGATGCCAGTCAGGCCGATCATGATGCGGGATTCCGTGTCCGTCGGGTAGTGCGTTATCGCTTTGTAGGCGAATTCCACCGCGCCAGCGACATATGGCGTCAATAAGGTCCCTGCGCCATCCGGCGTCATCTTTATCTTCTTCCAGAGCTGCTGCTCTACGTAGATGCGGATGGCGGATATTGTCAATTCGAGCGGTATGATGATGGATGCCACAGGCTCTTTCCAGTTTTGCGGTATCAAATGCGCGACCATGCCGACGATGCTCATAGCGAGCGATGAAGCGTTTCCCCACGCCTCTTTTGCTGAAAACGAGAGCTTCGTGTCCTGCGAGCTCACTCCGTAAGAAGCTGCGGTCACCTGGTATATCGCAGTGGATGCGACCACACGGAGGCCGTCCATCCCGAGGCCTTTCAGGAGTTTTTTCCTCTCTTCCTTCTTGATTTCAGGATGCGCTTTCATAAGCTCCTTGTCCTTGACCGCTTCGTGGTATCTCATGTAGGTCTGGACAGCATTCGGAAGGAGATTGGCTTTCGCCCATTCCTTGGTGCTCGTTTTCATCCTTGAGTATGCGGTTCCCTGCCTGGATGGATTGTCGTTCATGGATATTCTTATGCCGGATAATGTTTAAAAAGAGTGTCGTTAAGGATAAATTTGTGGGGGAATATTCGATTGCGATTCGAAGCGCAGAATCGGACAGATCACCATTTCTTGGGCAATCCGTTGCGCTCGTTGATCAATCTCGCCACTTCGGGCGCTTTCAGGGTCCCGGCCTCAGAAGGCTCGAGCGCCTGGTCTCCAAGGCCGCAGGCGGCGAGCATGGCCTTGAAGGGCGCTTCGAATCTTTCGTAATCGTCGAGGATGCTTTTGGCGGTCTTCGAGAAATAGGAATCATCGAATAATTCGGATGCCTCCCTTACAACGCAGTCCAATGCGCCCGAAAAAGCCGGATCGTCAAGCGCTGCGCTCAACTGCATGGTTTTTTCCATCGTCTCCATCACGTACATAGCGAAACCGATGCGGGCGTATCGGAGGTCGAGCGAAAATACCATCTCATGCTGAGACTCGGCCCCCCCTTTGGCGTAGAAATGCGCGAAATCATCTATCTCCCGGCCCAACCTCTGCCTCAATTCGAGAAGGAAGATCACGCTGCTGGGCGGGCCCTTGATGAATGGCGCCCTTGAGAAGGCTTCTTCCGGCCGGCCCTGCCCCTCGGTCAGGGGATCTTCGCAGATAGATGCTGCGCCGGGTGTTTGCCTGATATGTCCGGCCACCGCCTTCTGGGCGCGCCGGGTGCGGGCCTCATCCAGATTAATCAATTTCGCCACACTAGGTATTTGCGGAAATAAGTTTATAAAAGCCCTGCAAGGCGCTTGGCGCATCATTTGCCTTGGGATCGCTCATCCAAAATCTTCTTGCGGATGTCGTGGATAAGGCCGACCGCACGCGGCTTGGCAGCTTGGGCGCCCTGATCGATAGGGAGTATAGGAAGGCTTACGAGCTGGGATAGGGCCACGAACCTAGGCTCGGCATCGAGATAGGCCCGGACGTTCTCGCGGTTCGTCTTCCGGAAATAATCCCTGTCCCCGATGACGCTGGATGACATCCAGTCGCGCACATTCTTGCATAAGGAGAAGACCCCGATCCGGTTCTCGCGCAGGGCGGCTTCGTTGAGCTGGATGACCGTACCCATCAAATGGATGAAGATGTACTCGTTCCTGAAGCGGTTGTGGAGGCGCTCTGAAGCTGTATCGTAATCCTCTTCCTGGAAGGACTGACGGATCTCTTTCTCGTACCGTTCCATCGCGGCCTTGCGGAAAGACCGGAGCGCATCGCTCTCTCTTCCTGCTTGAACAGAGCTCGCTTGTTCTGGCACGCCTTGAGCTGCGGAGACGAAAAGATGCACCTCATCCTGGAAATCAGCCGAATAATTCGGGTAGCCAGGCTCGGCGCTCAACCCTTCGGATGCGGAACCAGATTTGTTCATGGCGGAAAGATTTTTATTCTGGAGATTGACAGCGCTGTCTTTAGCGGAATCGGTTATGGATGGGTCGCCCCGTTTGTCTTCAGCGGCAGGCCCTCGCGCATTCCTTTTTCTCTTGGCTGCCAGGCGTGCCATGCGCTCGAGGCCAATCGGAATTTTCCGGATGTTGTTATGCGCAGAGTCAGCGGCTCTTTTCTCGACCATGCTGTGACTTGGCCCTGCGGGGAATAAATATGTTTTGATTGAACCGAGGAAAAATACGGATGGACACGGGCCAGTACAATGCAGCCGGATCGGCCCGGAAGGGCAGGGCTGGAAAACCAGAACCCCATGCTGCCGGACCATCCGCCATATTCCACGCCTGAGGGCAAGCGCATATTAATATTAGGAGCGGGTATGTTGGATAACAATATCCAAAGGTGTTCGGTGATGGTGCGAAACGTCCTCAAGATGTCCGAAAAAGGCGGCGGACCGGCAGGATACACACAGGCTGATATCGAAGGGATGGAGAAAGAAGCTCTCGAGAAAGCCAACAAGGCGATCGGCTCTATCGAGAACGCGATGGCAGTCTGGAACTCCACAAAGGAGAAGCCGGCGGACTTATCCTTCCGCATGGACAGGCTGAAGCACGTCTATGAGACCCTGACATCCTGGGAGAAGAAGGCGCTGCTGGGGATGTCCAGGCCCGAGGATTTGACAGCGAAAGTCGAGAGGCTGCGTGAATTCAGCGATATCTGCTACTCGCTCAACAGAGGTTAAATCGAAGATGGCTCCGGCGACCAAGGAAGCAGGCGGAACGAAACCTACGATATCACAGACAGAGCAGGCGCTCAGGGAGCTCGTGCCGCTGCCTGGCTTCCAGCCCGCACGGCCGCGCGAAGGGGCCGGCCCATCCGAATATGAGGCAGCGCGCAAGGCCATCGGGGCAGCCGAAAGGGATATCGATGCCCTGTCGCAATCAAGGGCCGCCAAAGACCCGGGGCTTATAAGCCAGCAGCAGTGGAAGGCGAGGTTTTCATCCGACGTCGAACCGCTTGCGAAATCGCTTGAGAACCTGGGGAAGGAGAATATCGGGAACGGACCGAAAACCTATTCTGCGAATACCAAAATCGTTCTCGCGAAGCTGGAGGGGGCCCAGGAGAGGCTTGGCGAAGCGAAAAACGAAACCGAGATCCAAGAAGCTAAGAAGATGCTAGATGGGGCCAGGGCAGATTACGAGCGGCTCATCGAAGTGCGGGACATGATGAGGCTGGCGAAAACCGAGAACAAGCAATGGCTGGCAGAGGCGCTGACCGCATCCCTCGATAAGATGGCGACAGGCGCCGGCAAGATGGATGATGCACGATACCAGCGCGGGGTTATGATAGAGGAAGCGGCCGCGCTCTATATCCACCGTTCGCGCATGGTCGGAGGCAAAGCGAACCAGGAGGTGGATGCTGTCCTGCAAGGCTCGATAGCAGTATTGTCTTCGGAAAAATCCAAACCGAAGGATGTCGATGACGCATCAGACATGATAAAGCGTTTCAGAGGCGCTGCAATCGCCGACATGGGGCGCGTCAACGATACATTTGGAGCCTCGACGCTGGAGATAGACCGGATATTGGGGGAGCAGGCATCTATGCAACTGGCCCCCCAGGCGAGGGCGCTGCTCGCGGATATCCACAAGATGCAGGACAGGCTCAAAGACCCGGCCCGCGCCGCGGTCGATGTGCGCGATGACGAGATAGCAGGTATCGCAAAGCGCGTGATGGAGCTCCAGCGCATGTCCGGGGACCTTGCGGAGATAGATAACCCGGCTATCCGGACCGGAGTAGGCAAGGCTTATGGAGCCGCACTCGATGCATTGGCAAGCGGCGATGCCGCAGGCTACAGCATACTGCTTACGGCTGCGGCGCAGCTGAGAGGTGCCGACCAGCAATACGCCTCCAAGCTCTCAGCCGCGATAGATGCGCTTGCAAAAGCCCCTGAATCAGGAAAGGAAGAGCATGAGCAGAAAATCCTTTCAGTGATTGCTGATTCGCTTTCAAAACAGCTTGCCTCCGCGGCAAATTCATCCAAGGGGGCAAGCGGAGAGGTGCTCAAAGGCATCCAGAAGGATTTCGATGCGCGCTCCAAGAAGCCGGGCGAGCTGACTCCCGATGATATATCCAAGGCGATTGCTGCGCTCGATATATCGAAAAGCATGTATCAGAGGCTCTCACGTGCGAAGATGGCATCCCCTGAAGCCGCGCAGAGCGCCGAATCCATGTATGTGCTTGGCCTGGATGAACTGAGAAAAAGGGATGGGGATGTCGGCAGGGCTTTGGCCCACACCATGCTTGCGGAGAAATACCTCGAGACGGGCGATAGCGCAAAGAGGGACGACATTAAGAGGCTGGATCAGCGGCTCGATGCCGCAGAAGGTGCGCAGGGATTCAGGGATGCGTACGCGGTTTTCGATGCCTGGAACAGGCTCGATTCACGGGTGTCGGCCCTGAAGGAATCATCAAGAACCCTGTCCGCGGCCGGAAAGGCCACGCTCGCCCTAGCCATCAAGGAACTTGAATCGATGGAGCACAGCCTCGCTGGAAGCGGCGAACTCATCGGCACCAAGGAAGCCGAGACTGATATCGCGGCGATGAGAAGCCGGATGGGTAACGATGAGAATCTGGCCAAATCGATCAAGAATCAGGCGCAAGCCAGCGGCAGGAGCGAAGATAGCATAGTAGCTGAGAGAGCGAAATTGCAGCGCCGCGACACGCTGATTCAGTTAGGCAATGGGATCGTTTCAGCATACAGATCGGCTCCGGCCCAGAGCCAGGCCGGGCTGGGCGAACTGTACGGCTTTTCGTATAGCGCCTTGGGATCCGGAGATTACCGCAAAGCGGATGATTTTGCCACAGCAGCCGATGCGTATTCGCATTCGGGCAGCGATAAGGACAGGAAGGGCCTGCTCTCAGCCATGAGCTCGTATCATGAGGGGAAGATAGCGCCTGACCAGGCAAGCGAACTGATCAGCATATACGCAGCCAAGAACGATTCGCGCAAGACGATAAGCGACAAGGAGCTCCTCGCGACGGTTACCCGGTACCAGGACCTCGCCATCAGAGCAGCGCTGAATGGCGATGTGAAGGGAGCGCAGTACGTCGAGCTTTGCTCGAGAGTATATTCGATGTGGGGAGCGTTCCCTGAAAAAAAGCTCGACAAAGACCAGGCGCTCGAGCGCCGTTCATCGATGCAGGCCGTAGAGCAGGAACTCGGTGAGAAAGGCGGGATAGGGGTTGGGATAGCATCAGGAAAAACGATCTTCGAATCCATGGGAGGGGTGGAGATATTCGCGTCGAAGCAGTATGACATCCTCGCTTTCGGAGTCCGGGCTGAAGACGTCCGTTTCGCAATACAGGCAAGATCGGAGTTCGGGGCGACTGAACCAGAGAAGAAGAGATTCGCCGACAGATGGAAGCTGGCGCATGACAAGATGAATGCGAAGGCCGCAATCCTGGCGAAAGCCGGGAACAGCGAAGCGGCGGAGTACTATGGCATCCACGCGCAGGCTGCGGATTTCACATTCGCGCAGGGGGCGGTAAGTGCCGCGAACGCGCTGCGCATGGAAGGAAGCGCACAGTTGCGCAAAGCAATGGAGATACGCAAGAGGGCCGAAGCAGCGGTGATAAAAGCCGACACGCTCAGGCTGAGCAAGAATGCCGATGACGATGCGAAAGCGGCCGTCCTCGACCAAAGGGCCGCGGAACTCAGCGCTGATTCGAAGCAGATTTCTGAAAGAGCGTTGCGGTTGATGGGCGCGGCGAATTCCGTGCTCAACGGCGTCATTACACTGAACGACTCCATGAGGCTGAACACAAGGCATGCCGAAAGCGGCTGGCTCGATGCCAACACAGGGATCCGTTCAGTGGCTTCAGGCGCAGGCGAACTGATCCGGCAGGACGCTCAGGGCGCCAAGGGGGCCGAGGCAGACAGGCTCACCGCATCGGCTGAGATCGTGGATAATTTCCCTAGGGCAAGATCCGTCCTCACCCTGAATGCGGATAATTATATCGACAGGTTCGGATTGGTGAGGGTGAAAAAGGCCGGCGAGGGCGTGCCGGGGACCGGAGAGGCTGAACGGGTCAGCCGGAAAGATGCCATCGCCCTCATCGAGATGGGCGCTAATGCGGTAAAGATAGGCAAGGAAAAAATCAGCCAGCAGGTGGCGATCCAGAACACACGGAACAGCATGGATGGGGAAAGGCAGTGGATGAAGCAGCAGTACATCAGCAATGCCTCTTTCGCGATAGGCTCGATGATCGAGACCCTGCGCAAGAAAGACCAGAAGGCGTATGATAATTTCCTCAAGGAAAACAATATCCACACAACTGTCAGCGAGAAAGGCGTGAGCCTCCAGCTGCCGCAGGATCCGACTAAGCTGTTCTATCTGTACACGAGCCTGTGCCAAACCCTCGGGATCAAGTGGCATGATGACCTGGACGGCAAAGGGGAAGGCGACAAGCCGCTCCTTCTTGATGGGAACGAGTTCAACACCCGCTTCAACCAGAGCGCAGGCGCGATTTCCACCGAGAACTTCAAGGCCGCATCAGGAATGCTCGGCTCCCTGCGGGGCGAGCTCCGTGGCAGGTACCACATGGCGATTAAACCCATCACCCAGGCAGACCTGGATTTCGAGCATGGGAAAGTCGCAGTTAAAGGCCCCGGAGCGCTCAGCGGTGCCTCGCTTGCAGAGGAGGTCATCGCAAACATCGATGATAAAAATGAACGGGAGGCGATGAGGGCCAAGCTCGAGGATACCAAGAAGTATGGCAAGGGCGGGGTCGAAGGGTTCCTGGATGAGCTGCGCTCCAGCCGCGGGGATGTGTTCGAGAAGGTCCAGCGAGGGGAGATGGTCCAATACGATGGCGACAAATATTATACGAACGCAAGGACCGCCTATCGCCTGCATCAGCAAGGGCATATCACTGATGCGAATACGCTCGATCATATGAATGAGCGCGAGAGCTCAAGCGCTGAGGACAGGCAACGGGAGGACAACACGCGCCTCGCCGCCCGCGCGAAACGGATCGATGCCCTGACGGATGCCAGAAAAGCGTACGATGAATTCAGGCCTGGCGACATAGGCAACAAAGAATGGGTCGAGATGCCGGACGAGCAGAGGCTCAGGGAGCTGAAGAAGAGGGGCGTGAACGAGGCAGAGCTAAAGTCATCGGTCGAGAAATATAAAGCCAACAAGCTGGATGAGGCAAAGCGCTGGGAAAGCGTCGAGAGGAAGCTCGAAGATTCCCGTTCTTCGCTTTCCGCCGGCAGGATAAACGTGGATGAGAATCTCCTCTCCAGGCTGGTAGAGGCCTTGCCGGAAGAACGCGCAGGCAGGTATTCTGCCGAACTTTATGCCGCAAAGGCTGAAGCAGACCCGAAAATCCGCGCCGAGAAAGTGGCTGAGGTATATCGGAAACTATCATCAAGCCCGGACGACATGCAGACCGCGGTGAATGGAGTCCGCGGGATGATGGGGACATATGCGCCTGATCTGAAGCCGAGCAAGGAGCAGGAAGGGATGCTTGCCCAGTTGGATGGCGCGGCAACATTCGCAAGCACGCAGAATCTCGCGGCATCAGCCAGCCGCAGGGACGAAACCGCAGGACTGCTGATAGACAAAGCGAGAAACGCGTTCGCAGAATCGGATGCGGCGAAAGCAGCAGGCGATGAAGCAACCGCCCTCAAAAAAAGGATGGAGGGACGCAGGGACCTTGATGGGGCCATGGCTGTGATGGGCAGCGTTGGGAAGGCCATGGATGCGGATTCGGCGAAGGCTTATGCCGATGCGCTCCAGGCGACCAAGGAATGGAAGGTGTGGGACCGGGGCAAGAAGATAGCACCCGCTGATTCAGAGAGATTCGACATACAGGTGATGGCGGATACCGAGATGGATTTGCGGCTCCTTCAGCAGGGGTGGAGGAAACGCAGTGACGGCACGCTCGAGCAGGCGGAACTGACACCGAAAGCAAGGGAGCTCGTTGATAAAGCTGTCAGCTCGATGGATGCCATCGACAGCAGGCTCCAGGGAAGGATAGACAGGAAGAGCGACTGGATGACATATGTTTCCGATTCGGATGCAAAAGAAGGCGCATACGTTTCGCTGCTTCGAAAAAGGTTCGATGGCTTCAAGGAAGCCGCGCTTGCCGGGTTCGAGGCATCGCGCAAAGGCATAAATCCCGTGGAGCGCGATGCTTTGCTCGCCCGGGCAGAAAAGACATTCAGCACGGCCGGAGAGGCCGGAATCGGGATGCTGGGATTCTACGACACACGCACGGATACCGAGCATGCCGCATACGCGCTAGACACATACCGGGAAGTCGGGGAAGGGACTAAGAAATTCGGCAAGGCAGTCGTGATAGCCGGGATGTTCGCAGGCGGCACTGTCACAGGCGGTATCTCGACCCATCTGGCAAGCGCCTGGATAACGGCTGAAGGCATCCACGATAACATGGACAGCTATGTCCGCATGGGCGGATGGAGCGGGATGTCCACATCAGAGAAACTTGGCTGGCTCGGTTCGGTCGCCTCGACTGCCGCCATAGGCGGCGGCCACCTTATCGGCATGGCGAGGGAGACGATAGCAGAGTCCAAGGCGTTCTCGGCGGCTTGGGCAGTGAGCGGCGAGGAGACCGCTGTCGAAAGCGGCTTGCTCGCAAGGCAAAGCACAACGTATTCATTGGGTTTGGGCCGCGAGGAAGCGGCGCAGGAAGTCGTCCGCGCATACGGGACAAGCAGATTCGAGAAGGCCTTGGAGACCGGCCAACAAGCCAGCGGATTGTATATCATGGGGCACGGCACTTTCTTGGCCGTCGATGCGGTACAAAGGACCGTGATTGCGGCGCAGACCGGGCAGACATCCACCGTAGAGGCTGCCGGAGAGATATTCTCGCAATTTATGATGCTGGCGGCCCCGGTCCAGCACATCCTGAGCATGGGTAGGCCGCCATCCCCGACAACACTGACCTGGGATACACAGCTGATCCTGGCGTTGTCCATTGGCAAGCCCATTCAATATGCGCCGAGGGCAGCCAGGGCCGCAGCTAGGGAAGAGCTTGCAGTCGCCACGAGGGACACCGGCGCGCCCGGAGTCCGGGCGGCTGAACCGGGAAGGAGAGGCGCAGGAGAAGCCCAAGGCCAGCCTTTGGAAAGAGGGACCGGCCTTGAGAGATTGCAGAAGGCGCTCGAGCAGCGTGAGGCCCAGAAGGCCATGGAACGGGGTGGAAGGGAAGGCGAGAAGAAAGCCCCTGCAGACGTACGCATAGACACCCAGCACGAGCCGGTGGAAGCCAAAGTCTCGATATCAAAAGAGGTGCTGGATGCCGCGAGGGAGAAAATCGCAAAGGTCGAGACCTTCAAAGCGGATGAATCCCTTCCAAACAGAGAACGCTGGAACAACGAGAAGATATTCGCGGCGGTAGGCCATGTCCTTCAGGAGAATGCCCGGGCCAGGCAGGAGAATGCCAGACCCGGGGAGACTGTCGAGAGCAATGTGCTTGTCGTCCCGGTCGATAAATCAGGCCTCAACAACATCGACAGGATAAATCCTAAGGTCGCCGATATCCTGAGCAAGGAGGTTTTCAGGAACATTATCAAAGCATCAATCGAGATTCTGAAATCCAAAGGATACACCGACATAGCTGATGGCCTTCTGGGAAATGGGAAATGCGATGAGAGGGCGCTCTTCCTCGCCGGCGATATCAAAGGCAAGAGCAGGGAGGAAGTTATTAAGGATGTCCAAGACGCGTTCGAGCAGGCCAAGGATATAGAGACGGGAAGATTGGACAGCTACAGGCTGACTCTCACAAACAAGGCTACGGGCAAGGAGGTCAACACCACACTCGGTGCTTGGATGCGGGCGAACATCAGGCACGGGGAGGATGTCGCTGTCGCTTTCACGGCCGATTACAGCGACATGGCCAGGATAGATCCTAGCGGCGAAGCTCCGCGCTTGCACAGCATGTACACGGAAGCCGAAGAGAAAGCTGCACCATACAGGAAGACGGTCGTCGAAGCGCTCAATGCGGAAAAGCTGTCGAGACCAGGAATCGATTCTGATAAACCGATGATGCCCGTTTCGGATCCCAAAGATACGTTCCAGAGCGGGACCGCATACGCAGTGAGGTACCATCTGACTGATCAAGGCGTGCGAGCGGTCCAGGCCAGTCTTACCGGCAGGGTCACGGAGCTGGGCGCAGAGGGTCTTACCAGCATCGGCATAAGCAAGGAGGATGCCAAGATTTACCTTACGGAGTCTGCGAAAGGCACATTAAGGGAACAAATGGCGCGGAAGGAGCTTCAAAAGAAATACCCGGACATCGCCGCAAAGAAAACAAACTTGCAGAAAATCGCTGCCCAGAAGGTATTGGAAGAATATCCGCAGCTCCACGGTAACGAAAAGGAAGCGGGTGAGCTGGTGAAGCAGGCATTTTCAAGAGAAGGCCTCAGCATCCAGCAGTTTGCGCAGATTGTCCCGAGGAAAGGATACCTGTTCTCCGACTCCATCCAGAACTCGGAAGGGAACACCTTCGTGGGCTACGGCGTGATGAACGGCCTGAGCCAGATAGCGCTTGATATATTCGACAGCGAAATCGGCAAGATAGATAGCGACCGTCAAGTCAGCAGCAGGTATATGGGCAACCTGTCATTCTACTCCAGGGCGAGCGGACCGGAAGCAGAGAATGTCCGCGCGCATATGCAGAACCTTATCACTGCCAACCTTATAGGAACGAACATAGCGGTGGAAGTCACCGCTGTGGAAGTTAAGGACGGGGAAACGACAAACGATATCGCTGCCAAGCAGTTGGCCCAGAGGATGGGGATAAAGAACCTGGATGCCGAAACCCTGGACCGCGGCGAAAGGTTAGTAAGGATGCTACAGGCCGGTAATAAAGACCTGATCGGCCGCGCGAATGGAAACGCCGAGCCGCCCGAAGCTGTCGCTAAACTTATCGAAGATATTACCGATACAGGACGGAAGGAGCTGCGCCGCGTCAGGGACGCCCTGAACGATATGACTGTTCCAGAGAGGAACCAGTTCTTCGATTTCGTAAGGACGCATGCCAAGGATATCGATGGGGCCGAGCGCATCCCTGAGGTCGAAGTCCCGAAAGAGGCCGAGGTCCCGGTAGAGATGAAACTGGCCGCAGGAGCGGAGAGGCAAGGCGCTCCGGATACAACCAGGGGCACGACACGTCCCGCGCTAAGGGCAGTGCCACAGCCGGAAGAGGTTTCCAAAGCCGCGCCGGCAGTCGCCCCGCAACAAGCTGGGAAAGCTCTGGAAAGGCCACAGGCAGAAACCGCGGAACAGGCCGGAGCAAGGACGAAGGTCACGCTCAATAATGTCAAGAGGGCGGAAGATGGCAGCCTGCTCTTCCAGTACGGGCAGGCCAATGCGGTCGTGAAACCGACCGGAGAAAAAGGATCTGTGCCGAACACGACGGTCGTGGATGTCACGCTGCCGCAAATCAACGAGGGAGAGAGGCCGGTTTCCTTCAGGATGGAAGTGAACAGGGATTACGATTACGTCCAGACTTCTCAGAAGGCGGTCAGCGAAACCATAGATATGGCGATTACATTAGGTATGAACGGCGCATGGCCGAGAGTCGAGGAGCTCGCGAAGAAGATGGGGTATTCGGACGCTATTGGAAAAGCCAAGGTCGAATACATCGACAGCCAGATAGCCAAGTTCAGGGCGGCAAACCCTCCGCAGCCCGAACAACCAGGCGCATTTAGAAGGATATATACTGAAACAGAGAACGCAAGGGCCGCAAGGATAATCAGGCACATCGAATTCAGTGTCGAGACCCCGGGAATGACCAAAGAAGAGATTGAATTCGCAAACAGACTCAAGAACAACCCTTTTTACATCACCGAGACTTCGTTTGGTTCGCGGATGAAAATGGCCCTGGCGTGGGTGCGTGAGAACGAAGCGGTCATCACAGCCGAAGAAGCGGGTATGCAAGCACCGCAGAAGGCGGCTTGGAAGACTGAGGACAATGTCCGGGTCCAGCAGATTCAGGCGTATATCTTATACGCCAGGGATGACCCCATACATCTGAAGAAGATTGCATCTGATGCGGTCTTAGAGCTGGTCGGCAAGAAGGGAGTGGATCCGGAAAATGACCTTGTCAAGCTGCTGGACAGGTTGGCGCAGGGCGTAGAAGATCCGAAACTCAGGGGGCAGATAATCAATGGCATCCAGATGGCAGGATCGAACCTGATTCGGGAAATGACCACGGAAGCGGCGAAGGCCAATAAGGCGCCTCCTGTTGTGGAAGTTAAAAGCAAAGCCGCAGTACCGGCTGAAGCCGTGCCGCCAAAAGAGGCGGGAGCGGCCCTGGAAAGGGAAGCGCCAGCCCAGGATAAAGTCACACCTTCAGCTAAGGAGTCTGCAGAGGAACACGCGCCACAGAAGACCGAAACTCCCGCCGCAAGAAAAGCGGTGCCTGAAGCTGAAGAAGTGAAGGTCGAAGCCGAAGCGCCTGCCGCCAGGAAAGCAGTACCTGATGGTGATAGGGAACAAATTGATAAGGATGTCGCCAGATTGCGCTCCATCATCGATTCCGGCAGGAAAGACATCCCTGAAGAGCATAAAGAAGCGCTCGAGCTTTTCGACAATATGACCAAGGCGGGCATCCCGAAAGAGGAAGCGCTTGAAAGCGCGGCCCAGCTCGCGGCGCTTGTGAAAACCATCCGGGAGAATAATTCGATATATCCTTATCCAGTTGAAGAGATTCTCAATAATTGGCAAGGGCCCGCAGAAGGGAAAGAGGAGGTCAGGGCACAGATAGAAGCGACGGTAAAATATTTCACTGACCTAATCGCGCAGAATCCAGCTCTTTTCAGACCAGTAGAATCAATGGAACTCGAAGGCAATACTTACCGGATTTGCGCTCCGATGAAGATGGGCAAGGACACCGTTGTGCCCATGTTCGTCACAGATTCGGAAGGGCGCACCGAATTCCTTCTTTCATACCGGTCAGAATCCCAGGCATCATGGCGCAGATTCCCAGGTATGATCACTACGGGGATATGGAAAGGGGAAAGCGAACACCTCCAGAATCTTCCTTGGGAACTGCAACGGACATTGGATGGGATGCATACCAAGGCAGAACCGCCGGCTGTCATGAAGGATGGGAAACCGATAAAGCTATCTGATATCGACATCCCGTTTTTCGTCTTTTCCGAAGCCCGGGTCCAGGATGAGGTGAAAAGCTCTCAAGCGCCAGACCTCTCCAAAGGCTCCGGAGACCTGCCATTCAATGTCGTCGCAGCATGGGAGGCTGGAAGGGAAGACGGGATATATGGCAGGCACACCAATATGGTTGTCGAATCTAAAAACGGGAAATTCAGGTACGGCATCGCTGTGACGGTGGATCCGAAAGATGCCACCCAGGATATCATGTTCATACAATATATCGAGAGCACAGAAGGGAAAGGGATTGTCGGTGGCACGCGTAAAGGAGCGGTTTCCCTTCCAGAAAACGAAAAGGAATGGCTAACGCCAGGAGCGGAATATCCAGAACAGGTCGGGGAACTTCGGCCGGGAGTCGCGTCGAGAGACACAGTCGGCATTAGGGGCGCGCGGGTAAGGCTGGGGGTCCATAATTCTGAAGATAGCCCGTTCCATGAATTCAACAACAATCTGAAAGATACAGGAGTTTTCCGGAAAATCAGAGAGGGAAAAATCAAGGAAGCGGTGGAGACCGGAGAAAAGATAGGAAAGCAGAAGGGGCCAGCGCCTCAGGAAGGGCAGAAAGAGGTGCCGAAACTGCGCGAGGTTCCGCAACCGGCGCCTGAAGCTAAGGAAGCGAAAGGCGAGATACCAACCAAAACCGAAAGCATGGAGGCGCCGGGGATAAGCAGGAGAGCCGCACCGTCCGAAGAAGCGCCGGAAGCGAAAGCGCCTGCCAGAGCCCCGCAACCCGCGGTCCCATCATCGGCCCCTAAACAAATGGAAGTCAATTATGACCGGCTTGATACTGAATTCGAAAGGCAGAAGACGGTGGCTGTAGTCAATAATCTGCCGTTCGAAGAGGGGGCTAGGCCCATCGCCCACGACTTTTACTTAATCTGGAACCGGGCCAAAAACGAGGCTGAAGAGAAAAATCTCGCTCAACAGCTTAGCACAGGAGAGGACGGAAAGATCGATACAGCCAAGGCAGATACCCTGATCAAGATATACACGCAGCTAAAGAAAAGATTCGGCGGCACTTATGAGAGCGACCGCATAAGGATGATAATAAGCGAAGCGAACGCTATTGCGAGGATCGATAATGCTTTCGATAAACAGAAGAGCGAGGCTGAAGGGAAGGGTTTCAGGTTTAATGATGGAGCGAGGTCCGTCGCGCACGACCTTGATTATCTTGTGAGGATGGGCACGGATCCCAAGAAAGCTGATAACTTGGCAGATCGATTAAGTACTGACCAAGCAGGCAATACAGATTATGCAAAGGCAGACCTGCTTCTCGCGGCGCAGAAAAGATTGAATTCGTTTTCGGGGAAAGACAGCACCAACGATCCGAACAAAATCATCGATGAGGCTAGAGCCATCGATTTCACATTGAGGAGCCAGAATGCGCCGAAAGCGCCATCTCAGGTACAAGCAGAAGGGCCAGCCTCTCCGGAAGCGAAAGCCGAGGCGCAAAAACCCCCCGGCATCCAGCCGTCACAGGAAAAGAAGACATATCTGATTGACGGCATCCCGATCGAGTTCGGACCTGGAGAGAAAATCCCACCTGAAGCGATACCCATCGTGGAGGGAAGACCTGTCGAGAAACAAGCGGCACGGGTGGCCGCAGAACCGAAAATGATTACGATAATACTCAACGACCTCCCATTCAAAATCAGAGAAGGCGATCCAATACCTCCTGGAGCCAAGATATTGCAGGAAGAAGGTGTTGGAGAGCAACCGCAAAAAGTCCAGCAAGCTGGGCCCAAGCGCGAGACTTTCGAAGAGAGAATGAATCGTAAAGAAAACGAACGCATGCAACTGCGAGATGGAATCCGAGGGCTTCTGGACAAGCCGCCAGGTGCGCGAGCAGAAGGATTAGGCCCTATCGCAGATGAAACCAGAAGCGATGATATCGGAAAGCGCGTGGATGAACTGAAATCAGATAACACATACCAAGCCATATCAAAAATCCCGGGAGTCAAGGATATCATAGCCAACAGATTATCATTATCAAGCAATAGAGGATCGTTGCCGGAGATAGATGAAATCCTTACTCCGGTCCTAAAGACAGGAAACAACGACGTGCTTGTTGGCATCGTAAAGGCGATACGGGATTCAGCGGGGAATGAACGTAAGGCTCTTGAAAATACCTTGCTGAAATCAGATCCGGCCATAGGGAAGCTGCTTATCGACCTTGCTTCTGGGGCTTACGCTGGAAAAGAATCTCTCGTCATAGCGCATTACAGGATGGCTGCTGAACTCGATACGACGATCTTGAGCGCATCGACGAGGATGGCTATAGAGATTTCCAAATTGCCAAAAGACGACCGAAATATTGTTATGGAAGTGCTTGCCAGGACAAAACCTTTCATGGCCGCCCAGATCTCAGATGCCCTGGCTTTCAGCGACCAGAAAATCGATAATCAAGCAAGACAAACTATCATCGAGCAGCTCCAAAAAGATTTTATACCAAACAGCGCCGAAGAGAATACCCTTGCGTATAGGATCACTACGATGGATGCGGGCACCCGTCGCGAGATACTAGGCGAAGCTTATGACCAGATGTCGGCAGCAAATAAGGCAAGGTACAGGAGCAGGGAAGGTTTCATCGACCTCATAGAAGGGGTTTACGCAAGCAACGCCGACTATTCAAGGACAGGGGAGATACTCCTCAGGGAAGGCGCAGGCGCGGTCATAGATGTCGCTGACAAACAAGCATCTGAAAAGGCAGCAAAAAGCGAAGGAGTTTTCGCCAAAGGGGAAAGGGAAAATATCAAGGCCCAGGGAGTCGAACCCGGGAAAACAGGCGGAATCCGCGCGCTGTATAATATCATGAACCGCGGGATAGACAGAGGAAATGAAGGCCCTCTAAAAATCGAAGGCAATCCGGATTTTATCGCTGGACCTCATGGGCCGTATTACGTCACTTATGAAGGCGAAGGGAATTTTGCTGTCAACTTTTCCAACCCCAAAGGCTTGAAGCCCCAGATCCCGCCAAACCAGCATACCGCATACATAGTGCCATCCGAATTCCAGAGGATGCAGTTGGCTTCCATGCTCGCTCTCGATGTATCGGCCGGGAGGATGAGTGCCCAGGATGCGGCAGCTAAACTCGCTAAGGTTGTCACATACGCGGAATACGGAAAATCCCCGCCGGGGGAATTCAAAGGCGCGAAGGAGACGCAAGACAGCCGTTCTGATATCGGAATAAAGCTTCTTGGGAACGGGCAGGAAGTCGTCGAAAAAGCCCGGGGGATAGCCCAGAAGATGAAGAATGGCACGGTTTCCCCTGAAGAACAATCAGGGTTGAACAGGGCACGAGAACGGGCCAAAGATCAGAGCGTGGATGATTTCGGCCTTGCCCTCCAATACGTGATAGATGAAAGGGTAAACAAGCCATCGCCGCCACAAGGGCCCGAAGGCCCCAAAGGCAGAGGCCCGCGTGGAGGAGGACCGGTCGGCGAAGGGCAGGCAAGGGAAAAAATCGCGCCGGTCTATGATATCGGCGCTGCCAGGGAAGCGAAGGCGAAAGCGCAGGTGCCGGAAGGGGCAACGAAAGCGGCCGCCACTCAAATCGAAACAGGATATAATCCCGCTAAATCAGGCGATGCCGTCCATTTTGCGCAGGACGCCATCAGGGAAGCGATAAGAAACGATGATTGGGCTACCCTCGATAGGCTGGGCGGGATGGATCCGGCCATCAAGAAACAAGTCGATAGGATAAAAGCGACTGGGAACGATCAGGCGAAAATGATTTATGCGACATCATTAGGTCTAGAGATAAACAAGGCGGCGAGAGCAGGGAAAATAACGGTTGTCGAAACCGAGATGGAAGGTGCGAAGGATGCGACGACCGGACTGCCGACCATGACCACCATATTCCGCATCGTCGCGCAAGGCGCCGGAAGCATCGCGGGTGAGGTAGTGGGCGGAGAGTCTTCCCCAGTACAACCGTCCGGTGGCCAGATCGGGCCCCAAGGCGCATCATCAGCCCGAGGGCCGTCCGTCTCCCGCGCAGCTGATGAGGAGCTGTCATCCAGGCTGGATGAGAGATTCCCAATCGATATGAACAAGGACAGCACTGAGGACTTCCTGTACAAACGGACGATCAGGGACGCTGCGCATGCGCTGAACACAATCTACAGTATGGCGGTCAATGCCGATCAGGCAGAGGCTGTCGCAGAGAACATGAGCTTCAAGGTCGCTACACCAGAGAGGTACCGCACAGCATTCGATAACCTGAGGGATGAAGCGGCCAAGAAGGGCCTTGTATCCCCGACTCCGCAGATGATAATCGAAGAAGCCGAAAGGATGGTCGGCGAGAACAAGGCATACAAGAAACCCGCGCCAGCGCTCGGATTGGTCCAGGGGCCATCAGCGCCCCAGGCCAAGGCTGAAGAGGAGCAGTCACGGACTCCGGCTACAAAAGACATTTTGCAGACCAAACTCGACCAAAGATTCGGTTTCGACATGGATAGAGACACGCCCGAGAGCTTCATGCGCAAACGGGATATCAGGGACATCGCGAACAACATCCTATCTGTCATGGGCAAGGCGATGACACCCGAACAGGCCGGAAGGCTGGCTGAGTATCTGAGATCCACCGCCGCCTCCGATGCAAGATATGGCCAGGCATTCAAGAACCTGAAGGATGAAGCCCATAAGATGAATCTTGAGTTGCCTACGGCCAAGATGATAATGGACGAAGCGGAACGGATGGTCGCCGAAAAGGAGCAGAGAAGAGCCGGAGCTCAAGGCGGTGATGCGAAGCAGGCCAAAGCCGTCCGGTCGATGGCTCCAAGGCCGGATTCGGAGGCCAATGCCGCACCGGGGGCAAGAGCGCAGCCGATCAGAGTTGCTCCGACCAAGGTGGAAGGCCTTTTCGAATTCCGCTCGTTGTACGGTTCAAAGACCAGCAATGCCGAACTCGAAGGCATTCTGCAAAAAGAGAGCGAAGCCGCCAGGCCAGAGGAGCGGGGGCGGATAGAGAAGATAACCAGGACAGCCCGCGGACTCGATCGCATGGCATCGACCGGAAGGGAAACAGACATGCCGTCCAATATCCGGGAAGCGGTCGGCAAGGTCAAGGCTGCCAAGGACAAGGCGGCTGGGTCTGGTAGGAATATCGACCGGCAGATGGCGAGCCGATTGACCTACGAGTATGCATCGAAACTCGTATTGGATGAAGAGAAAGCGGCGCAATCATCGAAACCGGTCCAAGAACAGATTAATGACCGCACGATAGCGGCTAAGACTATGGCTGTCCATGAAATCGCCGTAGCGACAGACAGGGCCCCTGAAGAGAAGGCGGCCGCTCTCGCATCATTGAGCCCTATCGAGCGTTTCGCTTACGATATCGCGCTCGCCAAGGCGCAATATGGGGGGCGGAGCAAGCCTCTAGATTTGGATTTCACTGATGGGGCCATCGAAGCGATGCAATGGCACGGCAAGAAGGATTTCACATTCATGGCGAGCGCGTACAAAGGCATCCCCGTCGCAGTCGTCGCCGAAGGCGCCCCGCATGTCGATATCCTGGTCATGGCCAAGGATGCGAAGACAACATACACTGTTAGGGTCACCAAAGACGGCACCGAGATAATCAACGTAACCGGGATGAAATTCAGGAACGATGCGGAAAAAGACGCGTTCCTTAGGTATTCGAACGCGAGGATGTCCGACCCGGTGAAAACGTTCGGGGAGAACGAGAAGGTTTCGGAATCCCTTCAAGAGATAATGAAACAGGTCTCTTTCGGGAATCTCGGGACAGCCAGGAGGTACGCGCTGGACCTTGGGGATACCGCCAAGGGGCCCAGGGCAAGGTCCGAAGCATCCGTCGTCCCGAAACCGGAAACAGTATCCGACAGGCTCGCGAAGAGGCCGGATGCGCCTATCCCAGCGAAATCCGTCCAAGCATTCAGGGATTTCTCTAGGATGGATTCCGACAGCCAGAACAGGGTGATCGAAGGCCTGGAGAAAGCGGCCAAAGACGAGGAGATGCGGGGGATAGCTACCGCGAATATGGATTTCGTTCTTAGGGTCAGGGGATTCGCTTCGCAGTTATCAGCCTTCAAGTCCATGAACGGCGAGACAGGTTTCCGGCTGGAGAGGGCGCTCGGCCTGAAGCCTGGCGAGCTTTCGGGTATTTATCTCAACGAGGGCATACGCGACAGGGGCATCGACCCGAATGCCGAATTCCTCAAAACAATCAAGAGGAGCGGGCTGATATTAATTGTCGGCGAAGATACGAAGATCGAGGCTTTTCCCGGCGCCTCGTTGAAAGACGTGCTTGTTGGGATGATGACATCGGACAAGGGGAACCTAATCTTCACTTTGCTCAAGATGTACCCGGAGGCCAGCAAGATAGAGATGAAACCCGCTGGGGGGATGACGGGTGTCACGAGAGTGAAGATAACAGACCACAATGGGGCGCATCTTGAATATGTGAAGCCTGTCGACCTTAGCACCGCAGCGACAGGCGATGAGAATCTCCAGAGGGCATGGGTGCCGACGGCTGATACCGTTACGAAGACGCCCGGGGGAAACGAGGATCTCGGATTCAGGCTGCCGGACGGCACCAAATCGGCATACGGCATCTCCAGGAGCATGCTGAACTCCAAGATCGAGATAGCCGGCGTGACCCTGGAAACCGCCTACGCATCGGATATCCTGAATATGCACAGAAACCTGGAGCTGATGAAAGCACTCGTCGACCATGGGGATGCGGTCCTCGAGCAACTATGGTTCTATCTGACAGCATGCATGTCAAGCGGTTCCATCGACGGGCACGAGGGCAACACCTTCGCGATGCTGATGAAGGTGACTGGCGGGAATGCTGAGGAGCTCCGCAGCCGGGGATTCCATTTCATACCGGACGGCCACGGCGGGGAGCTCGTCTTCATGTTCGGCCGAATCGACACGGACGATTCCGCCGGCTCGTACTGGATAAGCATGCCCAGGGAAGGGAGCATAGATGCGAAACGGCATATCAACCACATGGGCGGCGAAGCGTATCTCTACAGGCTCATGAATTCGTTCGTTTTCCACTGGAACACAGCCCACCCGGGGGATGCGCCGCTCACCGCGGCCGACTTGCATCAAAAGATGTTCTGGCAACCCGTAAATTATCCGGGAAGAGCGAATGCCGAACCTCCAGCCATTGCAGGCGCCCGCAGATGGATGGAATTGCGGGGAAGCGATCCGGCTTTCATCAAGGGGATGGAGGATGGCTTCAGGGCGCATAGCGGCGAAGGCGCAGGCATATCGTTCGGACTCCGCGAGCCCAAACTCAAGGAGCAGTTCGGCAAATATGGAGCGGCAAAGGATCATTTCCCATGCAATGGAGAACCCAGCCAAGTGATAATGGATCACGCCGGAAGGACAATCGCTGTCGCTGAATATGAATCCTTAGACACCAAAGATCAAGGAATCCTGAGCCACCTTCAAAAGAACAAATGGACATATCTCGTGGAAGAGGCGGACATGCCGCCCCAGTACGACCGTTCGGGAGTGTTCAAGATACAGCAAAAGGGATTCTTGGCATTCAAAAGCTTGGATGAAATCCCCCAGGAAATCAGGGATAAAGCATATGCAGCCCATATGCATCCGAATGTAGCGAATGAGGCCGAACTGGCGGCAGGCGGCATGGGACTCTGGATAACTCCCCGCAAAAGCCCCGGGGCGAGCGGCGCCCTCAGATTCACAGAATCGATAGGGTTGCCGGATATCGCGATGCGCGGGACCATACCGTCCTTCAGGGCCATCATGGGAGGAGGCGATGTCAACAATATGATAGGTTTGATGATCCAGGCAGGGGATGCCTGGAACAGGACGATAAGAGCCAAAGGCAGCCCATGAATGAAGACCGGTAGATATTTTGTGTTCTTCAGAACGGGCCGATAAAAGAAGGTTGGGCACCGCCGAAAACAAGGACGACCCGCCTCTCCGCCTGCCCTTTCTTGCTCTCCTCTAGTGCGACAGCAAGGGCGGATTTGATGGCATCCTTCACGGCTTTCCAGTCGCTCTCGGGAGGATCCCGGTCTATGCTGACGATGCTCACCCGGACCATTATGCCCCGATGAAGATCGACAAGCGAGAAGAATGAATTGTGCGACGTCTCTGTGAAGTAGATTCCGTAATCGCTCGCGGGCCTGCCCCC
>CAILMU010000073.1 GCA_903835325.1 uncultured Microcaldota archaeon
GTCGGCCGCGAAAAAGCGGACCGCGGAGGCTGCGGCATGAATAGGACTCATTCGGAAATCGTCGTTCCTATTGAAAAGCCTGCCCACGTATCCGGGAATTTTAATTGTCGTCAATCGGGAATAATGCTTGACGTTCATCACGCTCGTCCGGCGCAACGTTCGCAGGTCGGGACAACTGTGAAAAAGGAGGCGCTTCTGCCAGAGGCCGTCAGAGCTTTCCACGGCGGCGTTTCGTCCAGGCTCTCCCAGCGGGATGAAGAGAAGGTGGAGGCCCAACAGGAGATGGAGCCGGATGACCTTGGAGAGACGGTAGCGATAGCGCCCTCCTCCCGACACGGACATCTCGTTGTCCATCTGGGAGACGCGGGGCAGTCCCATAAAGCACCAGGAATCAAGGAGATGGCGGTACACCGAGATCGTCTGCTTATCGGGGAACTGACTGGCCGAGGCGGTTTGCCCGACGACATCGATGGTGTGGAAGGAATAGGAGGGCGTGACGCCTCGCGCCCCCTGCAGATATTGGGATCGCGGACCAGGTCGGTTTGTTGGAGGTCGCCCATCCTGCAAGCTTGGATGCGGGGATACGGGGGGCCGCCGGTAGGGCGTTGGCGCTTACCTTTTCCGTCTTATCGGCCCGGACCAGAATCTTTTCGATGGTCGAGATAGTGGGAAGCTGGCTACCTCGTTGCTGCAACTCGAAATGAATCGTCTCGGCGCCAATGCCGGCGAAGGCCAACCGTCGGCCCTTATGGGCCGCCAGTTCATCGCGCAGAGCCAGGATCTTGCGCATGAGCGGCTGCAGAGTTCTATTTTGGATATGTTTCGGAACCCGACTTTGGTCCCGAAGACCGTAGAGGCCGAAGGCTTTATATCGGCGAATCTACTTCGCCAGCCACCCTCGATATCGGTGGACTGTCTCCAGCGTCCGGCAGAATCGACTCGTCTCCTCATGCATTCGAATCGCTTTAAGACGGATCTCATATTCCTCGCGTTCTTTCATCGCCGTCAACTCCTTCCGAATGATATAGGAAGAAATTTAAGCGATATCCAAAACAGTTTCCGATGTCCCTGCAGCTTTTTAGTATACAATGTTCCTGCGGATATCCAATAGTAAATAGCAGCCAAGAGGAGGGATTGATGGACGAGATCAGGCTCCGCTATAGAAGGCAGTTTCTTCTTTGCAGAAAAGTTGTCCCGTCGTTAGTACATTGGCATTTCTTTTACTTAAAAGATGACCTTTATCTATACGCTCATCCAGACCTGGATGTTTGCATTAAAGAGCTGAACGGAATCAAACTGATTCTCCTGGGCTATATTTTTGATCCAGTTCATTGCGACAAAAGCAATGAAGAAATACTTGCAGATATCGCAGAGAAATCTGCTGTGTTCGATTCATTTATCGAAAAGATTAAGAGCTATGCTGGTCAATTTGTTTTTATCTATATATCCCCCCAGAATGTTAATGTTATACATGATGCGCTTGCCCTCAGAGAAGTATATTATTGTACCTCTATGAATAGGGTGATTTGCGGATCTCAGCCGAACCTCGTGCAAGAGTATTCCAATCCTCGCTTGGCAATTACTGCTGATGGAGAAATCCGCCGGTTTCATGATTTTGAGCGTAAAAAGGTCCGTTCAGGCAGATTGTGGGTAGGCGACGAAACGTATTTTGACAGTATTAAGCACCTTCTACCTAATCATTTTCTAGATATTTCAGCGGTGAGAGCAATAAGGTATTGGCCAAAGCAGAAGTTGAGGACGCTTGAGCTCGATGAAGTAGTGCATAGCGCTTGCCTATTTTTGCAGGGAGTACTGAAAGCCGCTTCAAATAGACACCAACTGATGATGGCTGTAACCGGCGGTACGGATAGCAGGACGTTACTTGCTGCTTCGAGGGAGATCAAAGATAAGATTTATTATTTTATTAA
>CAILMU010000074.1 GCA_903835325.1 uncultured Microcaldota archaeon
GACCGCCTCGCCGATGTTTATGGTCTCGCCGGACGCCAGGTTCTTGCCGTAGCATGTCTGGCAGATGCCCTTTTTGACCTGGCAGGTCAGCGGGGACCTGACTGTCAGTGATTCTATGCCGGCATCAGCGATCTTGTCCGCTATCTCGGCTGATATTTCCTCACCGGCAGCTATTATGACCTTGCCTGATATGGGATCTGTGACCCTCGATGTGGGCAGCCTGCCGATTATCCTGCTCTTAAGAGGTATCATCTCATCATAACCTTCCCAGATGCTCGAGATGACCACGCCTCTCTTCGTCCCGCAGTCCTCCTCCGTTATCATAACGTCCTGCGTGACGTCGACAAGCCTTCTTGTGAGATATCCTGAATCGGCTGTGCGGAGGGCGGTATCCACCAGACCTTTCCTCGCTCCGTAGGATGAAATAAAATATTCGGTGACCTTCAAGCCTTCCTTAAAGTTGGATTTGATCGGTATCGGATGGATGTCCCCTTCTTTATCGGCCATGAGGCCCCTGATGCCGGAGAGCTGCCTGACCTGGTCCATGGAACCTCTTGCTCCGGAATTGGCCATCATGTATACCGAGTTCAGCTCGTCCTGCTTGAACTCCTCGATCAACGAGGCCGTTACGCTGGACGTGACATCGCTCCATATTTCCATCGTTTTGTTGACCCTCTCCTTCGTAGTGATGGAGTTGCTCCTCTGCAGCCGCTCGAGCTGGTGGATCCTCTTTTCCGCGTCCTCGATTATGCCCTTCTTTTTTGCCGGGACCTTCAGGTCGTCGATCCCTATTGATATGCCCGCCAGCGTGGCGTGCTTGAACCCTAACCTTTTTATTTCATCGGCTATCTCGGCCGTGAGCGCGGACCCGTATTTGTAGAAGGATTCCTTGACAAGCTTTTCTACTTTGCTTTTATTGAAGGCGTCGTTCAAAAATTCGATCTGCGCGTCGGGCAATCTTTTCCTGACGGTCCTGCTTATCGCATTGTTGAACATTATCCTTCCGACCGTTGTCTCCACAAGCTGCCCGTCCTTGCGCACTTTTATGCGCGCCTGAAGGTGCAGCTCGTCGTTATCATAGGCGGACATGGCCTCTTCATCGTCCGCAAAGATCATGGCGTCGCCTTTTTCTTTGCGCCTTACATCTTCGGCATGCATATCCATATAGGTAAGATAAAATGTTCCGAGTATCAGGTCCTGCGTCGGTGTTATGACCGGCCTGCCTGAGGCGGGTGAGAGAAGATTGTTCGCGGAAAGCATGAGGAGCCTTGCTTCCACCTGGGCTTCGGTCAAAAGCGGGACATGGACCGCCATCTGGTCGCCGTCAAAATCAGCATTGAACGCCGTGCAGACCAGCGGGTGTATATGGATCGCTTTGCCTTCTACGAGCACGGGTTCGAACGCCTGGATACCGAGCCTGTGAAGTGTCGGGGCGCGGTTCAGCATAACGACCTGGCCTTTGATGACTTCTTCGAGCACGTCCCAGACGACCACGTCTTTTCTTTCAAGCTGCCTCTTCGCGCTCTTGACGTTCTGTGAAAGCCCTTTCTCGACAAGTTTCCTGATCACGAACGGCTTGAAAAGCTCGAGGGCCATCCCTTTCGGAAGACCGCATTGATGCACCTTTAAATGGGGGCCGACGACAATGACC
>CAILMU010000075.1 GCA_903835325.1 uncultured Microcaldota archaeon
AGGTGCACGCTCCGAAGCCGCATTTCCTTCTTGGGAATGTGTTAGTGATGGGGTTCCTTGGGGAGGGGGATCTTCCTTACCCGACCATGAACATGGTGGGCCCCCTGCATGGCGAGAAGGATCTGGATTCCGTGCTCGAGGATATACGGAAGATGTACAGGGCGGGATTGGTTCATGCTGATTTGAGCGAATACAATATCATGATGGGCGATGTGCCGTACATCATTGATTTCGGGCAGGGGGTCATCCTGAGGCACCCGCGCGCAGAGCGATTCCTGGAGAGGGACGTAGCCATCGTCCTGAAGTATTTCGCGAAATTCGGTTTCCGGCGCGAATTGGATAAGACGCTCGCGTGGATAAGGGGATGAAAAAGATGGATGAACCGCGCGTCAAAAACCATTTTATTTTCGGCTGATTGAAAGGATCGCCGCACCCACGACAACTGACATCAGCACGAATGTCGGCGTGCAGTTCACATGGGTTGTTGGTGTGTTCGCGTCAGTGACAGGGCCATGCGGCCCGGCATTATATACAGCCGCCTCGCACTGGCTGACACAGTCATCGTAACCCTTGGCGGGGTGACGGCAGTCGTCGAAATCCGTATCCCAGCTGGCGTTGTAAGTCCGGCAACATGTCTTCGCACAATCGCTCGCGGCATGCGATGATGGAGCGAATGAAATCAAAAGCAGCAAACCGATCAATAAATACTTGGTACCCTTTATCATAATAATCACATCTTCTTCGGGCATTCTATCCCGATGAGCGAAAGCGAATTCTTCAATACGATGCTCGTCGCGAGGACTATCGCCAGGCGCGTCTTCCTGACCTTCGGGTCCTCTGCCACCAGAACTGGCGAAGCGTTGTAGAATCCGCTGAAATCCGCGGCGAGGTCGAGCGAATATTGCGCGATGTGGTGGGGGGAGAGCTCCTTCGAGGACTTCGCAACCGCTTCTGGGAAAAGCATCATCTGCTTTATCAGCCGCTTCTCAGAATCATTGAAGCTGCGCGATTCTATCCCTGGTTTATCCTCGGTCTTTCCCAGTATCCCCTGCGTCCTCACATAGGCGTATTGGAGGTACGGCCCCGAGTCGCCTTCCATGTTCAGCGCCTCGTCCCATTTGAACGTTATCCGTTTTTCCGAGGTAGTCCGAAGGAACGAGAACCTTATCGCTGCCGCCCCTACCATCTTCGCGACAGCCTCCTTCTCGGATTCGCTGAAATCAGGTTTTATCTTGTCTTTCACCCGGGAAATCGCTTCGGAAAGGAGCTCGTCTGCCGTGTACCCTACCCAAGTGCCTTTCCTTCCTGAAAATTGCGCATCCGGGAGGCCGACCCTTTCATACGAAAGGTGATGGAGCGATGATGCCTCTTTCTCCAGGCCCATCCTGCGGAGGACTTCCACGATGACCCTCTGCGGGTATTTCTGCTCCACGCCGATGACGTTTATCGCGCGGGAGCAATTGCCGAAATCCATCTTTTTCCCGCTTTTGGATATCTTGAATACGTCTTTGCCGTTCGGTTGCAGGATAAAAGGCGCGAACTTGAACCCGCCTTCGAGCTTGCCGAATTTCCAGAGGTGGAAGATGATATCCTTTCCGGTATAGACGGCCGTGCCGTCGCTCCGCATCAGGACCTTGTCCGGGTTCTCCATCTTGCCGAACTCCTTCTCGAACTCTTCGCCCAGCTCCACGACCCAGCAGCCCGCGTTCTTCCCTTGCTTGGACAGGACGACATTCTTGTTCTGCTTCAGGAAGCTTATGCCTTCCTGGAATATCGTCTTGATGAGGTCGCTCTCGAAAAATACGACATCGTGGTAAACACCGAAATCGAATGCGGTCTCGTATTGGGCGAGAACGCACCGCTCGGCCAAGGCCCGGCCGGCTTTCGCGATTTCGTTGCTGCCTTCTTTGCCTTCCTCGCCTTCCTCGAGCGCTTTCACTACATCGCGCACGCCTTCGACGACATCCTTGTCCTCCTCGAATCTTTTCGCTATCCCTACATACTGGTGGCCGAGCCAGGTGTCGAATTTACCGCTCGGGTTCGAATCGAAATTCAGGAATCCCCACACGCTCTGCGCGACCTGGAGCCCGAGGTCGTTTATGTAGTCCATCCGCTCGACTTCGTAGCCGTCGAATTCGAGGATGCGCGCGACGGAATCGCCGAGGAGCGCGTTCCGGAGGTGGCCGATATGCCAGGGCTTGTTCGGGTTCACTGACGGGAACTCTATTATCGTCTTGCCTTTCTTTTTCTTCCCCTTCCCCAATTTCTCTTTCTTCGAGAGCGCATCGTCGAGTATCGCTGCGTACGCTCCATCGCTCAAATAAAAATTTATATACGGGCCGACAGCCTCGATTTTCGAGAATGATGCGGAGGGTTTGAGCGCCTTGGCGATGTCCGCTGCTATTTTCGCCGGGTTCTCCTTCTTTTCTTTCGCGAGGACGAATGCGAGCTTGCTCGAGAGGTCGCCGATCTTCCCCGGCTCTATCGTTGGCAGTATATCGTCTGCAGGAACCCCTGATGCTTCGGAGAGCATCTTCGCTATCTCTTCCTTGAATGAATCTAGCATAAATCACAACCTCGCGATGGTGGATTGGACGGATTGGTTCATATCCCTTTCTGGTAAGCATCCCTCATATCGTCCACTGATTCGTTTATCAGGGGCTGGTCCCCTTTCTTAATGATGAAGCGCTTGTCGCCCCTCACTCTCCCTGCTTTGGCATAAAGAGCTCCTGAGAGCGCTTTCTCGAAACGTTCGACCTTGTCCGGAAGCACTGTCACTATGAACCTCCCTGCGCTTTCCGAGAAAAGCAGGGATTCGAGCTTGTCCGTATCAGCCTTTATCAGGTTCAGGTCCAGTTCAGCACCGTATCCGGTCCCGACCGTGCACTCCGCGAAGCAGGCTGCTATCCCGCCGTCCGAGATATCATGGGCCGAGTCCACCAGGCTGTCGGTCATGGCATTAGAGACCGCTTTGTAGAGCGGTATCGCCTCCTCAGGATGCAGTTGCGGCGGGGTGTTCCCGACCCCTCCGAACAATTTGTAGAACTCGCTTCCCCCGAGCTCGTCGCGCGTCATCCCGAGGATATACACGAATGCCCCGGGTGATTTGAACTCCGCGCTGACGGCTTTGCGGATGTCGTCTATCTTTCCGACCACGCTGACAAGCAGGGTGGGCGGTATCGAGTGCTTGTGCTCTCCTGTGTAGTAATCGTTCTTCATGCTGTCTTTGCCGGATATGAAAGGGATGCCGTAGGCCGTCGAGCAGTCGTATAGCGCGACGCAGGAGCGGACCAGGTTGCCCAGTTTCTGCTCCCCGTCCGGGGTCTTGGGGGATTTGACCGGGTCCGGCCAGGAGAAATTGTCGAGGGCCGCCATATATCCGAAGCGCGCGCCGACAGCTATCGCGTTTCGCACAGCCTCGTCGAAAGCCAATGATGCCATAGCGTATCCATCCTGGACATACCTCGGGCAGATGCCATGCGAGATCACAAGGCCTTCATAAGAATCGTATATCGGCCGAAGGACCGCGGCGTCGTTGGGGCCGAGCATGATGGGTTTTATCACGCTCATGCCCTTGACCTCGTGGTCGTAGCGCCGTATCGTCTTCTCTTTCGTCGTGATATTGGGCGATGACAGAAGCCTCTTGAGGATGTATCCGGGCTCGAAAGGCTCGATCCTGGGCTCCGGATGGATGAGCTTCTTCCATGTGGCCTTCAGCTTCAGCTGAGGCACGCCGTCGTGGAGGAAATCCATGTCGAGGAACGCGACGGTCTTGCCCCCGTATCTGCAGTGGAGTTTCCCGGAATCCGTGAATCTCCCGACCACCGTCGCTTCGACATCATGGAGGCGCGCGAGCTCCATCACTTTATCCAATTTGTCAGGGGAGACAGCGAGCGTCATTCGCTCCTGGGATTCGGATA
>CAILMU010000076.1 GCA_903835325.1 uncultured Microcaldota archaeon
CCATGGGCATCGTGTTCATCGTATCTTTCTTCGTGGACATGACAATCATATTCGACCAGATAAGCGGAGAGAGCGTCTCATACGCGTTCATGTGGGTGAAGCAGACCTACCCGCTCATCTACATGATTGTGCTGATCATCGGCTTGTTTTCGATTTTCTCCCAACGTATCTCCACTATCGAGGAGAGAAAACCTGAAGAGAAGACGGACAACCAAGAGAAGGCAGAAAAGCCATGATCCGGCCATCCAAGCGGGATTCAAATGGATCATCTTCTTCTTTATTAAATTTCGTGCACGGATATCCTCATTCGGGGGATTCGGATGAGCGCTGATACCGCTGTGAAAGTTAACGGGAAGAAGGTCGCCTTGATCGCGATTGTCGCGATGCTCGCCTACTGCATCTTCATCTTCATTCCCGCCGGCACCTTCGATTACTGGCAGGCCTGGGCCTATCTCGCGGTCATCTTCATCCCCGCCATGCTCGTCGTCGCCTACTTCTCCAAGAAGGACCCGGAATTCCTTGAACGCAGGTTGAGATACCACGAGAAAGAGAAGCCCCAGCAGCTTATACAAAAGGCCGCGGGCTTCATCTTCTTTATCGGTTTGCTCATTCCCGGGCTCGATCATCGCTTCGGTTGGTCCAACGTGCCGGTTGATGCCGTTATCGCTGCTGATATCATCGTCTTCATGGGGTATATCCTGTGTTTTCTGGCGTTCAAGGAGAACCGCTACGCTTCCCGGACGGTCGGCATAGACAAAGGCCAGACTGTCGTGACGACCGGACCATACGCCATCATTCGCCATCCGATGTACCTGGGGGCGATATTCCTCTGGGTGCTCACGCCTGTCGCACTCGGTTCGTACTGGGCGCTTCCATTGTTCCTTCTCCTGCCGATAGCCATGTTCTATCGGATCAAGGGCGAGGAGGAGCTTCTCCTGAAAGAATTGCCCGGATACAAGGAATATTGCAGGAAGACCCCGTACAGGCTCATCCCGTTCGTCTGGTGAGAGCATAGGCAAGGATTTTTCTGGTCATTATGGGAAAAAATAAAAAGGATTCTCGTTGTCCGGTCGTTCAGGAGCTGCCGGTGAGAAGCCCTGCGGTCGCTGTCACGATATTCGAGTCCGGGCCTTCATCGCCGTTAGAGTCGACTGCCTTGACCGAATACGAGTATGTCATCCCGGCCACGACCTCCTGATCGCTGTACGATGGCGAGTAAGAGGTAGAAAGCAGGGTGAACAGGCCGAAACCCGAAGTGCTCCTGTAGATGTGATAATAGCGGATATCGTTGCTCGGCCTGGACCAGTGCAGATAAACGGCATCCACGGACGGGTTCGCCCAGAGATCCGTTATCTTGGCAGGCGGGCCCATATCGAGATATATCGATGACGATGCTCCTGTGGTGCCGTAATCGTTCCTGCACTGGTAATAGACGGTCTTCTTGCCGTTGCCGGTGCTCAATGTCCAGTCCATGCTGGTGCCGTATGAGTTCCAGTCTGTCCAACTCCCGCTATTCTCTTTCAGCCGGCAGTCGTCAGCATTGCTGGCCCTGAGGGATAAGGTCACATCTGCGCTGTGGGTCGTGCTGTCACCGCCGTTGATGCTCACCTTCACGTTTGTCGGCGGATTCGGTTCGCGGTCGGAATAGATTATGGACGCGCTCGCGGTGCCTATCTCGCCGCCGTTCTTGTCCTGGCACTCGTAATAGACCGTCTTCGTGCCGTAATCCCCTGCAAGCGTCCATTGCCTCAAGTTGGAGTACTGCTCCCAGCCTGTCCAGGAATACCCGTCATTGGAGAACCTGCACAGTTTCGCAGAGAATGCGTAGAGGCCCAGAAGCACGGATTTGGTGTCTGTCCACTTGTCCCCGTTGTTGATTTCCACCGAAATATACGGAGGCGGGGAGCTGTCCAGGACTATCGTATCCGATGCCGTATCTGAAACCTGGCCCCCGGTGTTCCTGCATTGGGCATATACCGTCTTCGTGCCATCGCCTCCTGAGAGCGTCCAGCTGTAACGCATGGAGGCGCTGTACGCAGACCAGTCGTTCCATGCCTTCTGGTCGTTAGAGAACCTGCACTCCGTGGCAGCGGGCGTCGCAGCGACATCAAGCATCACCTTCTGGATATCCGTGTAGCCGGCGCCGCTTTCTATTGAAAGCTCTACTGCCGGCTTGTCCACTACGCTGAACATGACCGATTTGCGGGCGATATTTATCCCGTCAGAGCATTGTATCGTCAGCGTATGCTGGCCTGATTTTGCTATGACCGATGTGGTGTCCTCCTTGTTGGAATCCACTATCCCTATCGCAATCTGGGTCCCGTCAAGGTCCCCGGAGCAGTTCAGCGTCAGGGGGGATGGATCTGTGGGCGTGAAGACGATATCGAACCCTCCGCCATACTGCCCGCCTTGCGCGGGAGAGCTTATGCTCAAGACCGGAGGGGTCATGTCAAGGTAGATGCTCGCGCTCACGGGCTGCGCCGTGTTGCCGACATCATCCTTGCACTGGTAATACACATCCTTCGGACCGTCCTTATCGGGGAGGGTCCACGGATATGTCGATGCGTACGGCGTCCAGTCCGTCCAGGTCGCGCCATCGTTGGAGTATCTGCATTTGCTTGCGCCGATAGCGGAAAGGTATAATGTCTCCGCCGTCGTGTTAGTGTATTCTCCCCCATTCCCTATGCTGATTTCCTCATTCGTAGGAGGGTTTATCTTCGCCACAGCGTTCACCTGGCCGCTCCCATCCTCGCTCCCGCCGGAATTGACGCTGCGGATCGTGTAGTAATATGTTGTGCCATCCCTGACATTCGAATCCATGTATGAAGTATTGCTTAATATGACGGGATTGGCTTTCTGGCCCATCACCCCGCTCTGCATGCTCCTATATACGTTATAGCCCATCACTGCAGATGAATCGGGCGCGGTCCATGAGACCAGTATACCGCCCGGCGCGGGAACCGCGCTCGCGTTCTTCGGCCCTGCCGACGCGCATCCGGTCAGCAAGACCGATGCCAAAACCAAAACCAATGCCCCTATGAGTATCTTCAATCCGCCTCTTACCATATGAATCCCGATAACAAGTTGAAACGGCAAATTATTAATGCGTTTGCCGGGCTCATTTTCCGCTATCCTGAGCCTTGTATCCGGCAACGCGCCAAAGAAGGCTCGGTGAGAAGAGCCATGCCTGCACTGATCCGGAATCCAAAGCCCGGGAAAGCGCAGGCAGGAACATAAGCATATCATCGCCATCGGATTCGGCGCAGTTCAGCCAGTACATGGTCTGCCTCCGGGTCTCATGATTCGGGCTGCCGAGCAGCCTCGCGACCCGCTCCGCGTCATCATCGCGGATGGAGAATCTTGCCAATGTGGGTATCACTTCCCAGAAATCATCCCCGGGTTCTCCGTTAATGAAGCATTCAATCTCGTCTAGAGCCCGTGCCACAGACAGCCTCTCATAAGCCGCGGTGCGTATCCCTTCCATCACGCCGAAGATGGCGTTCTCGGTCGCCATCATCATCTCCAGTCCTTCCATATCGTCGCTCTTAATCAGCGCGATTGTGTACTCCCGGAACAGGGCGCATATCTGGAGCGCATCCTGCTCCCAGTCGAGCCTGGATACTACAGCGCGGACAAGGCTGTGGTTATCCTGCCCGGATTTGGCGGAATCCTTCAAGGCATCGATGGCGATGTGATATACCATGCCATCGTCAAGGGACATCATCCTGGCAAGGCCGAGCGCGTCGGATTTCTCGACGAATCTGGCAGCCTGCCTCCTGGCGATATCTATCACATTGATGCCATCAGGGCCGTCCCCTCCGTCCTTGCGCCTCCCTTTCCTCTGCCCGGGAGCGCACCTCCCCTCGAGGCTCGGGGGCTTCATGAAAAAGGGATTGCTGGTGCCGGCTCTCCTTGAATCAGAAAAAGGCCCTCTCCTAGCAAGGCGTATTTCATCCGGGGAACGGAAGCCCGCCAGATTCCTGCGCCAGTACGCGATTTTCGGCATCTTTTCGCGCTCTTCCCCCTGAATCTATTATGCCCGGAAGAATTTAAAAAACGCAGACAGGCGCTTAAACCTTTATCTTGCGCCTGTATTTGATGTAGGTCGCATAATCGATGTATTTCTTCCTATCTATGAAATCGCGCGTCTTCATGGCCCGGTTCCGCCCTGACTCTATCCTGTCTGTGACCGTGAATGAGAACGAATCGCTTCCGGCTCCGGACCCGAACGAGGTCATGAGTATCTTCTGGCCAGCCTTGGCCTCATCGAGGATAGCGCAGAGCCCGAGGGGCGATGCGCCAGAATAAGTGTTCCCTATGACCGGAGTCAGGAGCCCCGCCTTCAGCTTCTCCAGAGGGACCCCCAGCTTCTTTCCGGCTTCGATAGGGAATTTGCCATTGGGCTGGTGGAACACCACATAATCATAATCGCTGATTTTCGTGCCTGTCTTTTCCAAGAGGCCCTGCGTCGCTCCGATGACATGCCTGAAATAAGCCGGTTTCCCGGTGAATCTTCCTCCGTGCGAAGGGTAGTCAGCGCCCTGGCGCCTCCAGAAATCCGGCGTGTCTGTCGTGAAAGAGAACGTGTCGTTCATCACCGCGATGGATTCATCGGTCGGACCTGCGATGAACGCAGCCCCTCCGCTCGCTGCGGAGTATTCAAGCGCATCGCCAGGCCTTCCCTGCGCTGTGTCGGCGCCGATGGCCATCCCGTATTTTATCATCTTCATCTCGCTCATCGCGAGCACCATCTGGAGCCCGGCCGTCCCGGCCTTGCATGCGAACTCAAGGTCCGCGGCAGTGAGGTTCGGCGTGGCGCCTATCGCCTCCGCGACTATCGTTGCGGTCGGTTTCACCGCGTACGGATGGGATTCGGACCCGACATATATGGCCCCGAGTTCGGTCGGCTTTATCCCAGCCCTCAGGATGGCGTTCCTAGCGGCTTCGACAGCGATGCTTGCAGTGTCCTCATCGACCCCGCCGACAGCCTTCTCGATGATGCCGAGGCCTCCTGTTATACGCTCGGCGTCCTCGCCCCAGACTTTGGCTATATCGCCGCTTTTAATCCTGTAAATCGGGATGTATGCTCCGTAACCGATGATTCCGCTCATATGAAAATCGACCTCTCTATGAATGGTTGGAACTCGAGTGTTTCCGCACAGGATATGATGAATAAACTATATTTAAAATAAAGGGGGACGGTTCCTAAAGACGCTGGTCTGCATCATCCCCTTCGTTTCCTCGATGCTCCGCGCTCCTCGCCTTTCCTCTCCTTGTTGGAGCCCATGAACGAGACGGCCAGGCCGGCGACCACGATGGCGGCGACGGCTATGAGGAGGTAGGGGAAATTCAGCTCGCTGCTCGAGACCGTGACCGGCCCTTCCCTTCCCATCAGTGCCACGACATCATAGACGGCCTGTTTGCCATCCACAGTCCCTTCCGGCGCCTGGTCGATATAGTCTGGCATGATTATGGTATACGAGATGTTCGTGCCGATTTGCGCCAATTGCGCAGCCGTTTTGCTGTTGTCCGCGTTCAGCTCCAGGGGCCTTATCGTCCCGGCCGAGGCGCCCTTGGTGGCATTCGCGGCGCTAAGCAGGGAATCCAGGTCGTATCCGAACCGATCTATTGGGAGGCTGTTCACGGTCACGACGTACCTTATCGAAGGGAAGCCGTAATCGGCCTTGAACGAATAGTACCCGTCTTTGACTGAGAATGCGTCTTGCATATGCACTGTCCTTTTCACAGCATCCACAGAGCACGGCACCTTGAAGCCGCCGGCGCAGATATCGCTCATCCTCTGGAAAGAGCCCGGGGGAAGGAGATCCGCATAGAGGCTGAGGTCCATGTCCTTTGTGATCACCGAATTGCCGTTCTGATCCATGGTCATGACATATGACTGCTCCATGGCAGCGTATGCGCTTGAGCATAAAATCAGGAGCAGGACCGGGACTATCGAATATCCCTTCAGGTTTCGGATGGGTCTCATGGAAGGGACATCTCGCTAAGGATTATAAATAGTTTTTCTTTGACCGGTATTCCCTCACCATCTCTATGATCCCGTGCTCGAGGGATCTTGGCAAGAACCCCAGCTCCTTCTCCGCCTTTGCGCAGTCGAAGGCGCGGTCGTAGCCCAGGATGCTTATGTGCTCCTTGGTGAGGGTCGGTCTCTTCCCGCCGATACGGTAAAATAGTTCCTGGCCGGAAGCGATGAGCATGGCGGCCCCGAGATTGATGCTCCTTCCAGGCGGCTTGGCGCCAAGAGCCTTCGCCGCTATCGAATATATCTCCTTCTGGGCAAGTGGCTCGCCTGAGAGGACGTACGTCCCCTTCCCCGAATCAAGCGCATGGCAGAACGCGTCTGCGACATCATCCACATGCACGAAAGGGATGCGGTTGCTCCCGTTCCCTATCATCCTCATCTTCCCCTTCTCGATATACGAAAGCACCTTGTAGTA
>CAILMU010000077.1 GCA_903835325.1 uncultured Microcaldota archaeon
GGAGCAGTTTCGGCCGACATCTCTTTTTTTTCGATCGGCAATTCGATTCTTGGTTCGGGTTCGGTTGGCTTTTGGATCACGGGTTCAGCGGATTCGGGTTCGGGCGCTTTTTGGAGTGCTGGTTTCGTTTCGATTGGCTTTTCAGCTTTCTTCTCGAGCGGTTTCTCGGTTTGTTTTGTCGGAGGATTCTCGATCCTCTCCCCGATTCTCTTTTCTGGCGCTTTCGCTTTTTCGATTTGCTCAGGAGCAGGTTTTTGCGCTTCGATTCTCTTTTCAAGCGCTTTTACGGGCGCCTCTTTTTTCTCGATTTGTTTTTTGATTTCGGATTTCGGCTCGGTTTTTTTCTCGCTCGGTTTCACGGCCACTTCTTTTTTTTCGATTGGTTTCTCGATTATCTTTTCGAATATTTTCTCTGGCGCTTTTTCGATCCCGGGTTCTAGTCCGATTTTCTGTTCTATCATCTCTTTCTCTTCGATCGGGATTTCCTTCGCTTGCGGAATCGTTTGTCCGGTTTCAGGAACAGGTTTGGCTTCGGCTCCGCTCGATGCTTCCTTCTCGTCCTCCTTCTTCGTGAGGTTGTCGATGAACCCGCCGATCTTCTTCTTCAAGAAATCGAACATTGGCCAATACACCCCGGTGACGGTTCCGGCATCACCATGCGATAGGTCGCTAGGGCGGATAGCCCGGCGATATTGCGACGGATACGCCCTCTAGATGTAATCCTCGTGGACGTTCTCTTCCGCCCTTTCGCTGATCCGGACCTGCGTCTGGAGATCCTCCAGTTTGCCGGAGACATCGCGAAGCTTGTTCATCACGTTGCCGAACTCCGCGTTCAGCTTCTCGAGCGCTTTCTTGGTGGCCTCTATCCTCCGGTTGATCTCGGTGGCCGCCGCCTGCTTGTCCATCTCCACAAGATACTCGCCCCCTATCGGGACCAGCACCTTCGTGTCGTATGTCTTGCCCTTTATCAGCGCGCCTCCGCCGATAGGCATGAGCACCCGCTCGGCGCCCAGGTTCTCCACGGTGCGCAGCGCGTTGGTCAAATCGAGCGTTGTGAGGCTTATCCTCTCGGTCTCCCGTTTCAGCATATTCAACTGCTCGCGGTAGACCGCGACCTCGTAGTTCAGCTGCGACTGGGCCTCTTCAAGGGTCGGCATCCGCATCACTTCGTCTTCTCGACCTTCTCTATCTTCACCTTCTTGCGGGTGAGCCCGTTGACCGAGCCGAAGAGGGAGAACACCGTCTGCCTGGCGGCGTTCTCGCTAGGAGCTTCGATCTCCTTGTTGAATGACCGTTCGGTCTTCCCCAGCATTATCTTGCCTTGGACTAAGAACTTCATTTGTTCCACCTTTCTTTCATGTGACATGATATGTTTATCGCGATCCGTTCGTGGATAGACTAATCAATCGGCATTGTTTTAATCCGATACCTAGCGGATGAGCCCCAAGGCATCCTCGAGCCGCCCCAATTCGTAGGCGGTCGATGCATCTCCGGCGACATAACCTCTGCCGTTCACGACCGCGCCGTATGAGACGAATCCGGTCCCGCGGTTCATCGTGCCCCTGCTTCCGTCGACCTTGAACGCGTCCCTGAGCGCGTGCAATTCATCGTCGCTCGCCTTGAAGTGCACGAGAAAACCGCTGTTCGTGGCCAGGCATGAGCTCCCTACCGTGGAATATTCGGCCACGGCCATCGGCACGAGCTCGACTCCGAGGGCATCCGACATGCGCATTGCTTCATCGCGCGGGATGTGCGGATTCACTATCCCACCCTTGTCGTTCGCGCAGATGTTGTTGCCGTGGGCGTTCTGCGGTTCCTGCGAGATATGCACGTTGAGCCCCGCCTCCTTCAGCTTCCGGATCTCCTCGGGCCTTGCTATATTCGGCAGGATCGCCCCGTTCGAATTCATGGCGATATAGACGCCGAGGAGGTTCGAATCGGCGATAGAGAGGCGCACCAGCGTCGTCCCGAGGTTCTCCGAGAGCGAATCCTCGACCTTCGTCATCGTGTCTATTGGCAATCGCGTGATGGCATCGTTGGTCTTGATGAACATCCCTATCCAGGGATTCCCGAAATATGAAGAGGTTCGCATTATCTTTTCTCCCCGCTCCCTGAGAGGCGCTGCGAGGCTGCAGGCTTGTTCTCGGCCGGCCTTTGGGGCGGAAGCGTTGCGGGTTTCACGTTCTGGGCCGGACGCTCGGGTGCCTTGGCCTCTTGCTTCTGGACCTGCGTATCCGGCTTCTTCTCAACCGGTTTCGCTGCAGCAACCGGAGCGGCCTTCTTTTGCTCCTCTTTGCCCGGCTTCTTCTCCTCGCCCTTCTTCTCCTCTTTCTTCTTTTGCTCCTCGACCTTCTCGTCCGAGAGGTATGCCCGGACAGCGTCGTCGTCCTTTATGAGCCTGACCTTGATGCGGCGGGGCGGCCTCTGGATGCTGTGCGCCCAGAGATGCTCGTTCAAGGCCGTGCTGAGGGTTATCTTCATGCCTTTGGCTTTCATGTGCCTCTCGATGAAGGCGCGCAGCAGTTTGACCGCTTTAGGGACGCGCTTCTGGCGCACTGCCTCGTATGCATCCCCGAGGGGGACCGTATATAGCCTTTCAAGCTTCATGGAAAATCACCTAATCTTCAGATATTCTGAGCTTGTCCGTCCTCCAATCCCTTCTCCTCTTGTTGAAGAGGACCTTGCGCTTGGTGCGGATCATCACGAAGGCCGGCAGCCTCCGTATCTTTCTGCTCTCTTTCGCGAGCTTCATCTTCTTGTTCAGGCTTTTTACTCCCATAACCATCATCCCGGTAAATACCAGTTCCTTCATTCATTTCTTGTGGAATGTTATCCTCGTCTCGGTCTCGGCGCGCCCCTGTATCATCTGCAGCATCCGCAGGAGCTCGTCGTCCGTGATCCTGCGCCCGAGGCGCTGATAGACCGCGAACACCTGCTTCGCCGCGACAAGGAAGCGTTCCTTGTTCGAATGCGAGATGTTCATCATCCGCTCATACGCAGGTTCTTCAAGGGCGATGCGCAGCGTGGATTTCAGCTGCGCTTCAGCCTTCTTGGCCTCCAGAATCTTCTGTTTCTGGGGGTCGTTCTGCTCTTCCTCGTCCATACCTAGACGCTCTCTTTGGCGGCTGAATCCAGCAATTTCCTCCCCGAAGCTGAGATTTTCCTCCCGGCCTTCTCTTTTGTCAGGAAACCTGCCTTCTCGAGCTGCTGGATGGCCTTGCGTATCGTGGAGCCGCCGGACTTCATGTGCCGGGCAGGCTTCACTCCCCTGCGCTTGCGCCCGCCGTAGTGCCTGCGGAGCCTCTGCGTCCCGATGACGCCGTTCACGTAGGCCTGCCTCAGTATCGAGGCGCAGCGGTGGAGGAAGAAATCCTCCTGTATCGGCGGCCGGACGCAATGCGCTCCGGTCTTCACAATCCCGACGAAAGCGGGCTTCTCGACCTTGCCGCGGAGCTTCTCCGCAGCATTCCTTATGAGCTTGTTCGGCTCAGCATCATATACCGTAACCATTCAAACACCTCGCCCCCGGCTGATTGCAACTCATGCCGGCTTGGCGGAGAAATTGGATACTTTTAACAGGAATAGTACATTTGGAATTGTATTTAAATGTATTCCCTTGTTCGCCCCGGCTCGCTCCGGCCGGGGTTTGAGCTGGGAAAAAGGAAAGGGAAAATATGTGGGAAAAAGAAAAAGGCAGGTCTACGGATGTGTTCCGGCAGGTTCATCTCTTGCTTCCTGGGGCCAGGGCGCTCAGGACCCCCAGGAGCTGCGGCCGGGTGCCTATCACCTTGGCCATAGACGGCGCGAAGTTCCCGGCCATTATCTGCGAAAGGTCGGAATCGTTTATCGAATTGAAGATATGGTCGAAATCATCATCCGACAGCTTCTCCATGACTTTCCTGAGCATGAGCCTCTTGTTCATCTTCTTGCCGAGGGTGTCTTTCCATTTCACCTCGTAGGGAAGGAGCGAGGCTTTGGAATAATCCTTTCTCTTGTGCGCATCTATCGCGATGCTGGCCGCGAGGACCCCGGTCTCCATCGCGATGGCGATTCCGCCGCCGTGAATCGGATCGACCTGTTTCGCTGCGGTCCCGATCACCATGCAATTGTCCTTCACGAACTCGTTTATCGGAGCTCCGACGGAAATCACTCCGCCGAAATCATATAGCGTGCTAGCATCTCTCAGCTGCTCATTGTCCTTGATGAATGAATCCAGGAGTATTTTCGGATCTGCCCCAGGCATATCGCCGTTCTTTTTCGAGTTCGCGAGGTTCCCGCCGATGCCTATGCCGACATTGGCTTTCCGGTCGCCATCTTTGATTATGATAATAGCACGGATGTATCTGAGAACAATCTCATGGAATTCATTACAAACCGGCTAGCATCGCAGACATACAGAACCACATGGGACCGGGCAACTGTAGGGAATA
>CAILMU010000078.1 GCA_903835325.1 uncultured Microcaldota archaeon
AGCTCACGAATCCGATGGACGACAGCATCATCACGAAGATAGAATGCCCGCAGTGCGGATATATCGGCCTGCCGGTCGAGATGAGCATGAAGGACTTCCAGAGGATGGTGAAGGGCGATAAAAAATAATGAATTTCTCGACGAGGCGATGATTATGAGACGGGTTATCTTCGGGATATTGGCTCTGTTCATGCTGTCGAGCGTATCTTTCGCCGTATCAGATGCGGTGAAGCATTGCGTTCAAGGATGCTGCGAGGGTTCCGGAGGAACTTACGATTACGCATCGAACGGATGTACAAATCCGGGGAACGGATCCTACGAATGCTCCATGAACTGCCAGCAGACGACGGCTCAGCCGGGCGTGTGCCCTTCCGCGATACTTCTATTCGGCTTGATAAGCGCAACGATCGCCATATCGAGGATTCGATAGATAATGGAACAAGATGGGACCGTGTTCGAATGGAAACCAAATATCTGATTGTTGGGGGAATCATCATCGTTGTAGTCGCCTTATGCGGGATAGCGTCGGTATTGGGTTATTTCACAGTCAAAAATTCCTCAGACACCATACAATCCCAATCATGTGATTTGCTTGCTGATCACACTATGGCAGACGACTGCTATTACGGTTTAGCGAAGAATTCGCACGATGTCTCGTACTGTTCCAAGATTTTGAATCAGACCCAGAAAGCGGAGTGCATTAATCTCTCGTCTTCCAATTAGAATCCGGATAATCGCGGTTTTTGACTGCGACTGATGGATTTAAGATGGGGAGCGATGAATAGATTATCAGAGTAAAATGAATTATTGATTAGAATCAATGGTGTAATTTATGGGATACGGAGACAACAGCGACAGAGAAATGTTTGATGCGACGTGCGCGAAGTGCGGGCAAGCTTGCCAGGTACCGTTCAAGCCAACAGAAGGCAGACCGGTATACTGCAGGAACTGCTACAAACCGAAGTCACGATTCTGAAATTCTTCAACGAATGTAAGAATTGGCTAATTAACTTTTTTCTTCTTCTAATTATAACTTCTACTCCTTCTGACGGCGAGTGGGATATGTTTATCTTCCTTTGCTGACTAACGAATCATCATGAACATGGTAATGTTGATTCTGGAAGGGGATCTGACTCCAGACAAGGCGGCCAAATTAGAGGCGAATTTTGCAGATGGCGTTCAGACCCAGGATCCGGGTCTTGTCGAATCGTTCTTCGTCAAGAACCAGAACAAATGCAAGATAATCACGCTTTGGGAAAGCAGGGAAGCCTTGTCATCCATGAAGAGCAAGGGGACGCCGAAATGGGTGCTGATGTTCAGGTATGCTGGCGCTGAGCCGACGATGCTGGCTTATGACGTCGTGAATTCGTTCATGAAAGGAAAATGAGTATGCATATCAGATAGATGAAAATACTGGAATTGTGATAATGTATGGATTTGATGGGTAAGGTAGTCATCGTCACCGGAGCGTCTTCCGGAATAGGGCTTGCGACGGCGAAACTGCTCGCCAAACAAGGCGCAAAACTAGTGCTCGTCGCCCGTTCGAGGGATAAACTTGAGAAACTCGCGCGCGAGATTCCCGGTTCTATCGCCATCCCGACAGACATGACCAAACCATTGGAGATAAAAAAACTGGTCCGGCAGGCGAAATACCATTTCAGGAGGGTGGATGTCCTGATAAACAATGCAGGGCAGGGGTATGATGCGCCGATCGAGAAGACCAATCTCGAGCGGATGCAGATGATATACAATCTCAGCATGGTCGGTCCTCTTGTCGCCATGCAGGAGGTCATACCTTTGATGAGGTACCAAAGAGGCGGTGCGATAGTGAATGTCAGTTCCGGCACTGCATTGATGCGGCTTGCGAATAACGGGGCATATTCGTCGATAAAAAAGGCGTTGGCTCAGTTGAGCCTGACAGCCAGGGAAGAGCTGAAAAAGGATAATATAACCGTCAGCGTGGTATATCCGTATATGACGGCGACGGATTTCGAGAAGAACACGCTCAAGAACAACGTGCCGTTGACAGAAGAGAAACCACCAATCCCACCAGATACTGCCGAATTCGTCGCTGAGAAGATACTGGAAGCCATTCAAACCGGCGAGGCTGAAGTGTTCGCGCATGACTGGATGAAGACTATGGGTAGACAGGGTTCGGCTCTTCCAGATGCACCATGAAATGCCCGCCATAGCTGCTGAATCCTGGCATCTGCCCCGGTGCATTAGTTTTAGACGGGTTCGTCGCCGCTGCCATCCTATCGCGAAAATGAGCAGAGGGGAGGAATAGGTGCAGGCCCTTCTCATGGCTTGGCCAGCGCCTTATCCACCGCTTCACGGACCGCTGCGATGATGTGGTCAACGATATCCTCGTACTGGCCAGGCAGCGTGCCGCCTGCCATATCATCATGCCCGCCGACTTCGCCTCTGGACAACGAACCGCACCTGCTGCTTATGGAACGGGCCAGCTCATGCGCCTTGATGCCGTATTCGAAGGCGTTCTTCTGATTCACCCTCAGCGAGAGCTGAAACCTCCTGTGCGAGAGCGGAGAAAGCGCCGCCGAGATATCGATGTCCATCTCGCGCATGAGAGTGACCATGATGGCCGATGGCTTTATAGCAGTCATGCACACGGCGATGACTCTCTCCTTGTAGACCACGCTCCTTATGGATGAGAGCTCGGCGATTAGTGTGGCCAGGACATCCCTCTTGAGCGACGGGAAGGCCAGCTCGTCGATCCTGTGCCT
>CAILMU010000079.1 GCA_903835325.1 uncultured Microcaldota archaeon
ATCCGGTATCTCGTTGATGACGATCATGGACCACATGAGGAATCCGGGGACAAGCGAAATGACAAAGGGCTCCCAGGCAATCGATCGTGTCTGCACGTAGAACGACCCCAGACAGATGACGGGGCCGAAATTGATGAGCAGGCTCAATTCGCCGAAGCCTCGGTAGCCGTACCTTATGGGTGGCATGGTGTAAAAGACGGAGGAGAAAACGCCAATGGCAGCGAATAAGAGCACAGGCCAGCCGACCAGGATGGTCAGGCAGATGGCTATGGCGATTCCTATGAGATAACAAACAATCGCTGCCGCCAGCACGTAGTCGGCGGGAAGTAGTCCGCCCGTCAGAACCCCGCTGCCTCCTGTATAGGGATTCTTCTCTTTGCCGTGCGAACGATCCACAGCGTGGAGATAATCAAAGACATCATCGATCATGTTGAGGCCTATGTGGTGTACTGTCACGCCGATGATGACCATGACAAAATACAATAAATTGAATTTCCCTAATGCCGCCCACGCAATAACACTTCCCAGGAGGGCAGGGAAGATGCTTGTGGGCACGTAATGAAGGCGGAACGCCTGAATCCATGTGCCGACGCTGCCCAGCGGCTTCCCGTCTTTTCGTACCAATTTCATCTTGAGCGGCATTGCAGGCGACCTCGTCTCTTATAATTAATGTTAAAGTAATCTTGTACTTTTTCAATACATATTTTGCGGAGACATAAATTAAGGCATTATGCGGGGATAAATCAGCTATTTTCCGATTGCTGATTTTTCTATTTTTAATAAACAATATTTGGTACATAATAACGAGCTTCATCAATGCTCTTGGAAATTCTCAAACCGGGATAGCATCTGATTGTGATGACAACTCTACCTGGAGGAAAACGGCGATGGCTAAGAAAAGAACACCGGCTGCAAAAACCTTGACGAGATGCCCGGCATGGAAGGCTCTCGCGGAGCATTACAGGAAGATCGGCAACGTGCATCTGCGGGCGCTATTCGCCGATGACCGCAGCCGCGGCAGGCGTTTAGCTGCCGAAGGGGCCGGTCTTTACCTCGACTACTCGAAGAACCGTATCACCGATAAGACGATAAAGCTCCTCGTAGATCTCGCCGACGAGTGCGACCTCCGTGAGTGCATAGAGTCCATGTTCCAGGGCCGGAAGATCAACGTCACCGAGAACCGGGCAGTTCTTCACACTGCCTTGCGGGCGCCCAAGAGCGAGCAGATTGTGGTCGACGGCGTCGATGTGGTGCCGCAAGTGCACGCGGTTCTTGACAAGATGGCTGTCTTTGCAGAGCGGGTGAGAAGCGGCGAGTGGCTGGGATACACCGGGAAGTCTGTCCACTGTATCGTCAACATCGGCATTGGAGGCTCCGATCTCGGCCCTGTCATGGCCTACGAGGCGCTGAAGCATTACAGCAAAAGGGTATTGACCTTCCGTTTCGTCTCCAACGTGGATGGCACGGACTTCGAAGAGGCCACCCGCGATCTCAACCCAGAAGAGACATTATTTATTATTTCTTCAAAGACTTTCACGACCCTGGAAACGATGGCCAATGCGCATACGGCGCGCGCATGGGCGCTGAAAGCCCTGCATCACGAAAGAGCTGTGGCCCGCCACTTCGTGGCTGTTTCAACCAATGCGGAGGAAGTGGCGAAGTTCGGCATCGACACGGCGAACATGTTCGGGTTCTGGGACTGGGTGGGTGGCCGCTACTCCATGGACTCGGCCATCGGCCTTTCGACCATGATAGCCATCGGCCCGGAGAACTTCAGGGCCATGCTCGCCGGCTTCCGCGCCATGGACGAGCACTTCCGTGCCGCTCCATTCGAGAAGAACCTGCCGGTGCTCATGGCGCTCCTCACTGTCTGGTATAATAATTTCTTCGGTGCGGAGACCGTTGCCGTCCTGCCATACGACCAGTACCTCAAGCGCTTTCCCGCATACCTCCAGCAGTTGGCTATGGAGAGCAA
>CAILMU010000080.1 GCA_903835325.1 uncultured Microcaldota archaeon
CGATGATGCGCCCTGTCTTGAATTTCTTATCGTCGATGCACTTGCCCAGTTTTATCACCTGGGCACCGGCCGGCTGAACGGTTTCCTTCTGGTCGTATCCGTACACGATGACATCCGGCTTCACATACTTTATCATCGTGCGAGGATCCGTGAACCCGCTTATCGCCAGGTCGACCGGTTTCAAGGCTTCCACCATTATCCTGCGGTATTCAAGAGGATGGATAGGTTCCCGGTTTTTCTTCCGTATATGGGAGTCCCTCGCGACAGCGACCACAAGGACATCCCCGTGCGACTTCGCCTCGGTCAAGGTGACCACATGGCCGATGTGGATGATATCGAAGACGCCTCCGGTAAGGACGACCTTTATCTTTTGCCTCGCATCAGCGGACAGGAAGAACCTGCCTTTGGTCTCCACGAGAAGAGCCTTCTCGTTCTCAGGCAGGAAATGGAATATGTCCTCTGGGATGCCGTCGTACTGGAGCTGCAACACAAACAGTTTCCGAATCGTATCTTTCATCCGAATCAGTTCCCTGACCGATATCTGCGCTTCTAGATATTCTTTAGGCAATCCTTTATTATCTCCAGCCCTAAATCCGCCTGCTTCTTGGTCAATATCAGCGGCGGGCATATCCTGAAGACCGCTTCTCCGGCAGGGAGCAGCAGGAGCCCTTTATGGCAAGCCGAATGAATCAACCAGTCGCGGGCCTTCCTATCCTTCATCTCGATGCCTATCATCAGCCCCATCCCGCGTATCTCGCAGACCGCATCACTATCCATCTCGGAGAGCATCCTCATGATGTGCGACCCGACCTTCTGCGCATTCTCGCCGAGGCGCTTCTTCTCCATGAAATCCAGGGCAGCTATACCAGCAGCGCAGGAGACCAGATTGCCTCCGAAGGTGTTCGCATGGGAACCGGGCGGCCAGTCCATTATCTCGTTACTCGCTACGGTCGCGCCTATCGGCATGCCTCCGGCAAGGGCTTTCGAAAGCCAGACTATATCCGCCTTCACCCCGAAATTCTCTTCGGCGAGAAACTTCCCGGTCCTCCAGCATCCTGATTGCACTTCGTCCATGCATAGAAGCGCTCCATAATCGTCGCAGAGCTTCCGGACGCCTTTGACGAAGCTCGCGGGCGGGACCACGTATCCGCTCTCGCCCTGTATCGGCTCCATGAATACAGCGGCAAGGTCGTCCCGCAGCGCCCTCATCTTGTCTTCGAGGGCTGACAGGCAGTACTGCGAGCATTCCTCGGGCTCCATCTTCAACTTGTACGCATAGGGGAACGGGGTATGGACTACAGGCAGGAAGGGGCCGTAGCGGTCGCGCTGCACCGGCCTTGATTTCGTCATGGAAAGGGATCCCATTGTCCTGCCGTGGAATGCGCCCTCGAAAGCGACGACCCATGTCTTATCCGTATGCCAGCGGGCGAGCTTGTAAGCGGCTTCCGTGCTCTCGGTCCCGGAGTTGCTGAGGAATACCTTGCCGAAACCTTCGGGCATCTGTTCCAGGAGCCTCTCGCAGAAACGGACAGGCACTTCCGCATAGAAATCCGAGAACGCGCAGTGGATTCCCTTGGAAAGCTGCTTGGATATCGCCTTCCTGACCTCATTGTTGCTGTGGCCGACGCTGTTGACCGCCACGCATGCCGTGAAATCGAGATACTTTTTCCCGTCGGCGTCCCAGACATCGCATCCGCTCCCCCGTTCAAATACGACCGGAAGCTCGCGGGTGAGGGAAGGCGATACGACTTTTTCATCCCGCGCGCGGATTGAATCCGATTTCTTGCTCCCCATGGAAGGCCTAACCATGGGAAGGTTCAAAAGCGATTGCTATTGGTGTGAAATCACACTCATAAGCCATATCCATATGTGCAGATGCACAAATACCTGATTTTTCGATATATTACCACAACATTTAAATATTTTGTCGTTCAATATACATCATAGTGGTGTTCCAAAATGGTTAGAAAAGATATTAAGACGCATCCAAAAGTCCATGTCCCGAACCGTCTCCAGCGGTTCCTCCGCACTGTCGCACGCCGTGACGGGATCAGCAACGTGCATATCGGCGCTATCATAGTGCATGGCCCGTTTGTGGGGCTGCTTGATGGCTGTTCCATCCCATCCAAGGATACGGGTGGGGGAGATATGGCATTGATCCTCGAATCATTGGGCAAAGAGCTCGGCCTGGAGGACTTCGCATCCGGGCGGTATCTCGGCTGGTTCGACCTGGAATTCCCGGCAGGCCCCTTGATACGGCAATACAATTTCGAGATCCTGCTCCCAGCGGATTTCAGGCTCATCACAGCCCGCAGCCGTATGCCTAAGAACATGGTCTTCGTGGAGCTGGAGGATATCCTTTACCGCAGGCTGGGCACGATGGACAGGCGGACGGCCAGGGCGCTGGCCTCGCTTCTGAAAAGGAATGAGAACGAATGACTTGCCGGGGAAAAATTGGAAAATGGGCGCCCCTTGGCTATCAATCCTTCGCATCTATCTGCGCTTTCTGCAATTTCCCTGAGTAGTCTATATACACCGTCTTCATGTTCGAGAACTCGTCTATCCCTAAAATCCCGGCTTCCCTGGTGTGCCCTGTCCCTTTCACGCCCCCGAATGGCAGGTGCACTTCTGCGCCTATGGTGCTCGAGTTCACATAAGTTATCCCGGTGTCTATCCGTTCTATCGCCCTGAACGCCCTGTTGACATCCCGTGTGTATATAGATGAACTCAGCCCGTATTCAACCGAGTTCGCGATGTCTATGGCTTCGTCCAGCGACCCGGATTCGAGCACCGAGAGGACCGGCCCGAATATCTCTTCTTTGGCTATGCGCATCTTCGGGGATACGGAATCGAAGACAGTCGGTTCATGGAAGAAGCCTTTCTTGCCCCATCGTTTTCCTCCGCATACTAGTTTCGCCCCTTCTTCTTTTCCTATCTTGACATATGCCCCTGTCTTTTCGAGCGCGGCCTTGTTGATGAGGGGGCCGACATCTGTTCCCTTCAGCGTGCCTTTTCCCAGGCGCAGGGATTTTACCCTCTTGACTATCCTCTCGAGGAGCCTGCCCTTTATCTTCCTGTCGGCTATCACCCTGCTTGTTGCC